>JALDXK010000095.1:0-13851 GCA_032155105.1 Acidobacteriota bacterium | reverse complement strand
GCGCGAGATAGGGATAGACCAGCATCCCGATCAACCCGAACGCCACTACGTTTGCGACCGCGTAGGCGACTTCCCGCTCATCGGCATCAATCGCCGGCGCCGTCGACACGATCGCGGTGACGCCGCAGATGCTGGTGCCGGCCGCGATCAACGTACCGAGCCGCGGTGGCAGGCCAAGCTTCCTGTTGAACCACGTCACGAACAGCATACCGGTGGTGATGGCGGCGAGGACTACGGGCAGGCCGGCGATGCCGAGCTTCACCACATCGAACAGGCTCAGGCGGATGCCGACCAGCACGATGCCCGCGCGCAGGATGGTGGTGGTCGCGAACTTCAACCCTGGTGCGAGCGCGACGGGAAGCGGCAATGTGTTACGAAGCAGCAGGCCGAGCACGATGGCCACGGGCACGCCGGAGATGGGGCTGCTGCCCGTGAGCCCTTGCGCGGCGAGGATCTGTTGTCCGATCAGATCGGCGAGCCAGAAGCCGGCAAGCATCACGGCGAATGCTGCCGCAATGCCGGGAACCAGGAACCGGGCGCCGGGAGCCGGCACGGCACTCATGCGAGATTTTCGGATCCCGGATCCCGGGTCCAGGACCCCGTCATTGGTTCACGATCCAGAAGCCACCGACAACCAGGGCGGCCGCAGACGAGGCGTAGAGCAGGCTGCTCGAGTGACGCCGGCTGAACCTGGTGGACAGCAGGCCCATCGCGGCCGCAAATGCCGACATCCCGCAGATGGCGCCCGCGCCGAAACCGGCGAGGTAGAGAACGGAGTCCGTGCGCGTCGCAAACGCGAGCGCCGGAAGCACACCGAACAGGTGCGAGCTGCCCGCGAGCCCGTGCAAGGCGCCCATCGCGAACGAGGCGCCGGCGTGCGAGTGTACGGGTTTCTCCGCAGGGCCGCGCCGCGTGCGCGCCCACGCGCTGTGAATGCCCCATCCGCCAACGAGGATCAGCGCCACGCCGACGATACGTTCGCTGTACGCAGAGATGGTGTCGAGCGGCAACTGCTCGCGCAACAGCAGCAACAGCCCCGCGATCAGCAGCACGCCGATGGTGTGGCCAATGCCCCACTGCAGCCCGGTGCGCCATCCATCGACTCGACGCCGCCCCGCTTCGTGGCGCGGCGTCTCGCTCAGGACAGGCTGCCGCGCACTGTCCGCTACCAGCGGCGCCACCGCGGCAAGATGATCAGGACCGGAGAAAACGTGCAGCAGGCCCGCCGCCAGACCCGCGAAGAAGGCAAACATTGAGGGTTCGTTCTATCTTTGAATGGATTTCAGCTGGAAAAATTCTTCAATCGCCAGCGGCCCAATCTCGCGGCCGATGCCCGACTTCTTGTACCCGCCGAAGGGCGCCAGCACGTTGAAGCGACCGCCGTTGATGTCGACCTGGCCGGTGCGGAGTTGCTTCGCGACCACTAATGCGCGGTCCTGCGTTCCCGCCCAGACGCCGCCGGCAAGGCCGTACGGCGAGTCGTTGGCGATCGACACCGCCTGCTCCTCCGAATCGTACGGGATGATCGACAACACCGGCCCGAAGATTTCCTCCTGGGCCACCGTCATCTTGTTGTCGACGTTTGCGAAGATGGTCGGCTCGACGTAGAAGCCCTTCGCGAACTGCGCCGGCTTGCCGCCGCCGGCCACCAGCGCTGCGCCTTCCTTCTTGCCGGCCTCGATATATTCGAGCACGGTGTCGCGCTGGCCGGCCGAGGCCAGCGGGCCGAGCCGCGTGTTCGTGTCGAACGGGTCGCCGAGCGTCAGCTTGGCCAGCTGCGCCTTCGCCATCTCCACCGCCTCGTCGTGACGCGATCGCGGCACGATCATGCGCGTCCACGCAGAACAGGTCTGCCCCGAGTTCTGCATGCAGTTGTTGACGCCCGCCGGAATCGCCTTGTCGAACGGCGCATCGTCAAGCACCACGAACGCCGACTTGCCGCCGAGCTCGAGGGTCACTTTCTTGATGCCATCGCCCGCGACCGACGCAATCCGGCGCCCGGCCTGGAGCGAGCCGGTAAAGCTCACCATGTCGACGTCAGGGTGCGCGACGATGGCCTCGCCGACGACGCGTCCGGATCCGGAGACGACGTTGAAGACGCCCTTGGGCAGGCCGATTTCGTGCGCGGCCTCGGCGAGGAAGAAGGCGCTCAACGGTGCCATCTCCGCCGGCTTCAAGACCACGGTGCAGCCGGCGGCGAAGGCCGGCGCAATCTTGCAGACGATCTGGTGGAGCGGATAATTCCACGGTGTCACGCATCCGACGACGCCGATCGGTTCCTTGATCACGATCGAGTTGCCGAGCTCTTCTTCGATCTTGGCCTCGCGGATGAACTTCGCGTTCATGCCGAGCATCATGATCGGGAATTCGACCTGGACCTTGGTGGCGTAGCCGAGCGCGGTGCCGACCTCGTGCGATATGGCTTCCGCAAGCTGCGGTACACGCGTCTTCATCGCAGCGGCGAGCTTTTCGAGCCATTGCGCACGCTCGTCGACGCTGAGCCGGCTCCACGATTCGAACCCGCGGCGCGCGGCCTTCACCGCGCGATCGACATCTTCGGCGGTGCCGCGCGGAACGCGCGCAACTTCCTCTTCACTGGCCGATGAAATCACCGGGATCGTCTCGGTACCGGTCGACACCTGCCACTCGCCGTCGTAGTAATGCTTGTCGTAAGAAGGCATGGATCTTCAATTCTACGCTATGCTGAACAGTTGTTATGGCCACCGAAGAGTGGCACGTAGGGGCGGGACTTACACATGCAGATCAGCGGAAAGACATTCATCGTCACCGGAGGCGCGTCGGGCTTGGGGCGCGCGAGTGCGGAAGCCATCCTCAACGCCGGCGGCAACGCCGTCATCCTCGACGTCAACGCCGAAACCGGGCTGGCCGCGGAACAGGCGCTGGGGAGCAAATCGCGGTTCGCGCAGGCAGACGTCACCAGTGAAGAGCAGGTGAAAGCCGCGGTCGATCTTGCGGTGTCGGCTTTCGGCGGGCTTCACGGCGCCATCAACGCGGCCGGTATCGGTCCTGCGGCCAAGGTGCTTGGCAAGAACGGACCGCACGCGCTCGACCTGTTCGAGAAGACGATTCGCGTCAACCTGATCGGCACGTTCAACGTGATTCGCCTGGCGGCGGCGGTGATCTCGCAGAACCAGCCGATGGACACCGGCGAGCGCGGCGTGATCGTCAACACCGCGTCGATCGCCGCGTTCGACGGACAGATCGGCCAGCCCGCCTACGCCGCGTCCAAAGGCGGCATCGTCGGCATGACACTGCCGATCGCCCGCGAGTTTGCCGCGATCGGCATTCGCGTGATCACGATTGCCCCGGGCATCTTCGATACGCCGCTGCTCGCGGGGTTGCCGGAGCCGGCGCGCGTGTCGCTGGGCCAGCAGGTGCCGTTCCCATCACGCCTTGGCCGCCCCGCGGAGTACGGAGCGCTGGTCCGTCACATCGTCGAGAACGAGATGCTGAACGGCGAAGTGATCCGGCTGGATGGCGCGCTCCGTATGGCGCCTCGGTAAGAGCGGGCCGTCGTGGGCGGGACTTCCACCTTCGCGCGCTGCGCTACGGTGGACAAGAAAGTCCCGCCCCCACGATCTGCCGGGCGGCGGCGAGCAATTCCTCTGTCGGCGCGGTCAGCCCACCGCCCTGTGCGAGATCGGGTTTGCCTCCGCCTTTGCCGCCAAACTTCGCGGTCAACTGCTTCAGCACCGAATTGGCGTCGACCGTCGATGCCGATCCGCGCGCCACAACAACCAGCGCGGGTGTTGTCGTCGTGAACAGCACGACGACCGCGTTCGATTGCGCCGCCGTCGTGGCGGCGGCGATACCCTTCAGCCCCTGCGCATCCCACCCGTCGATCGCTTCCACAATCGTCGACGATCCCTTCGCGAGCAGCGCGTGCGCTTCGTGGACGGCCAGCCTTTCCTGGAATCCCCGTATGGTCCTCTGCAGGGCCTTGGTGTCGTCCTGCAGCCGTTCGATCGACGCAGCCATCTCCACCGGCGGCACCGACAGGTACTTCTGGACGGCGGCGAGCGAATCGCGCCACAGCCGGAAGCGTTGCAGGGCGCGATGGCCGCAGAGGAATTCGACGCGCGATCCGCCGCGGAACTTCTCCCAGCCGCCAATCGCGATGATGCCGATCGCGCCGGTGCGTTCGACGTGGGTGCCGCCACATGCCGACAGGTCGTAATCCTGCACGTCGATCAGCCGCAACGATCCGGTGCGGCCGGATTCCTTGCGCAGCGGCATCGCCGCGGCTTCCTCCGCCGTCGCAAAGCGAATCGAAACCGGCCGGTCTTCCCACACCACCCGATTCGCATCGTCCTCGGCCCTGGCGACCTCCGTGGCCGTCACCTCGCGCGCCAGATCGATCGTCGACGAGAGCTGTCCCATGTGGAAGCTCTCGGTCCTGACGCTGAACAGGCGATCGAACGCTGCCGACAGCACGTGCTGCCCGGTGTGCTGCTGCATGTGATCGAAGCGCCGGAGCCAGTCGATCTCCCCGGTCACCACCTCGCCGACCTTGAGAGTGGCAGACATCACGTGCGCGACGGTGCCGTCCTCGCGATCGATCACGTCGGCGACGGCAGCGCCGCCGAGCGTGCCCGTGTCGAACGGCTGTCCGCCAGACGTCGGGTAGAACGCTGTCTGATCGAGCGTGGCGTGGACGCGGCCGTCGACCGTGTCGACCGCGACGACGGTGGCGTCAAAGGTCTTGCGATAGGGCTCGGTGTAATAGAGGCGATGCGTCATGCGTCGAGCGTGGCGTGCGCGGCAATGGGCAACTCGAAGTAGAAAATCGCGCCGCCCGATTCGGCGCGGCGGTAGCCGATGCGCCCGTTGTGCGATCGAATGATGTCGTAACTCACGGACAGTCCCAGGCCCGTGCCTTCGCCCACCGGCTTGGTGGTGTAGAACGGCTGGAACAGCTTGGCTTCATGCTCCGGCGGCACGCCGGATCCGGAATCTTCGAGCTCGATGCAGGCCCACCCGTCGCGATCGCCGGTGCGGATCACGATCTGCCGCCGCTCCGGATCGGCGTCGACGATCGCCTGCTCGGCGTTGATCGCGAAATTGAGCAGCACCTGCTGCAGTTCGGTGAAAATGGCCATCACGAACGACTGCGACTGTTCCTCGACGTCGACCTTGATGTTCGCCTCGTCGAGTTTTCGCTGGCGCAGCTCCATCACCGAGGCCACCACGTCGCGCAGGCGGACGGGTGAGGGCTCGGGCGCCTGCCGGCCGAAGCGCGACAGGTTGCGGATGATCGCGCTGGCGCGCGCGCTTTCCTTCTGAATCAGGGTCAAATCCGCCCGCGCGTGGTCGGGCATCCCCTTCTGCATCTGCAGCAGCTCGGAGAAACCCAGGATCGACTGCAAGGGGTTGTTCAACTCGTGCGCCACGCCGGACACCAGCACGCCGATGGCGGCGAGGCGCTCCTGCCGGACCACCTGTTGTTGCAGCGATTGCATCTCTTGCCGCATCCGCCGCTCGTCATCCACCTGCGCGGCGATCGAGGCACGCGCCCCCTGCAGGTTCGTGATCATGCTGCCCACTGTCTCCTGCAGCCGATCCATCTCCGCGGCCGGCATCTGCTGCGGGTGGAGCGGCGACAGATCGCCGCGGCTGACGCGCTTGGCGGTGGTGTCCAGGTGATCGAACGCGTTGATCCAGCGGCGGGCGAACACCCACGTCAGCACGATCACCACGATGGTGGAGCCGATCGAGATCAGGAAGTTGCGCTGCCAGATCGGCAGCGTCCGCGACAGGGCCACGGCAGTTGGAATGCCGACGCTCGCCAGCCACGGTCCACGATCGACCACAGCGTTGCCGAACACGCGTTCGACGCCGTCAACGCCGGTCAGGATGGCCGACGCCGGCACCTCGTAGGGATTGCGCGGCGTGCCGCCCGGCGCCGCCGAGCGGCCGACGTAGAGGCTGGCATCGAGGCTGCGCGCCACCACCACGCTCCGCGCGTCGGTGAGCGTGACCACCGAGCCCGGGGGCAGCGGGATCGAGGCGAGCACCTTTTCGAGCGCTTCGAGGTGTACCGACAGGCCGAGCACGCCGACGATCGTGTTGTCTGCCGATGCGATCGGATACGCCAGGACGACGGCGTGTGCCGCGTCGCCGGCCTTGCCGAGCATCGGGCTGATCAGCGTTTTCCCGGTCCGCGCGACCTGCGCGAGCCACGGGTGCTCGATCGACCCCTCGACTTTCGGATCCGGCGGGCGGGCCCATGCCAGGGGCTTGCCGCGCACGTCGGCCATCAAGGCGTTGTTGAGGAGCTGATCGCGGCCGCCAACCAGCGGCTGCAGCACGTCGGCGACAGCAGCCGGATCGAGCTCGCGAAGCGTCGGGTGCCGCGATGCCATCGCCGCCACCGAGTCCGCGGTCTCGAGAGTACGGTTCACGTAAACGACCACCGTCGCGGCCATGGTCGCCGTTTGTGCGGCGAGCTGGTTCACGTGCTCGAGATACGTCAGGCGCGCACCGTAGCCAATCGCGGCATAGACCACGACAATCATGATGATGACGACGGTGAAGACCTGGCGGCGGAGGGGCTGGGCCAAAGCTGCGCGAATGGTATCAGCCCTTCGGGCGAATCAGGGGGTCGCGTGCACCGGCTTCCGCAAAGCCGGCGGCGCGCAGCCGGCAACTATCGCACCGGCCGCACGGGCTGCCGTTAGGACCCGGGTCGTAGCAACTGTGCGAGAGGCCATAGTCGAGCCCGAGCGACAGGCCCAGGCGGATGATCTCAGCCTTGGAGAGGTGTATCAGCGGGGTGTGAATCGTGAGCGGCCGACCTTCCACGCCCGCCCTGGTCGCGAGGCGCGCCAGCCGTTCGAATGCCCCGATGAACTCGGGACGGCAGTCCGGGTAGCCGGAGTAGTCGAGTGCGTTCACGCCGATCACGATGTCCGATGCGCCGAGCACCTCGGCCCATCCCAAGGCGAGCGACAGGAAGATCGTATTCCGTGCCGGCACGTACGTGCTGGGGATCACGGCGGGATCGATCGGCTGATCTTTGGGGACGTCAATCCCGTCCGAGGTGAGCGCGGAGCCGCCGACTTTCGTGAGGTCGAGTTCGAGTTGGAGATGCTTCACCGCGCCCAGCGCCCGCGCAACGGCTTTCGACGCGTCGAGTTCCTGCTTGTGGCGCTGCCCGTAGTTGATGCTGAGTGCGGCTATGGAGAAGCCGTCGCGCCGCGCCACTGCGGCGGCCGTGTAGGAGTCGAGGCCACCGCTGAGCAGGACGACGGCCGGCCGGCTCCCCGATCCCGGTTCTGGGTTTCCCGTCTCAAACGCCACGCGTGGTGGGGCTCCAGATGTATTTGTGCATTTGCAGCTGCACGCGCACCGGCAGGCGATCGGCGATGACCCACTCCGACAGCAGCTGTGGATCCAGCTCGCCATGGACCGGCGAAAACAACACCGCATTCACGCGACCGAGGAGTTTCTCGCGCGCCACCACATCGCGTGCGAACTCGTAGTCGGCGCGATCGGCAATCACGAACTTCACTTCATCGGTCGCACTGAGGCGCGCGAGGTTGCTCCAGTCGTTCTTCGCCGATTCGCCTGAGCCAGGGCACTTCACGTCCATGATGCGAATCACGCCCGGCGGGACCTCGGCGATGCTGCGGTGGCCGCCGGTTTCGATCAGCACCGTCTTGCCCGAATCCAGCAGGCGCTGCATGAGCGGATACACGTCGGGCTGCAGCAGCGGCTCCCCACCGGTGACCTCCACCACGTCGCAGCCGCGTGCCTCGACATCGGCGACCACCTCGTCCACGCTCATCTTTCGCCCTTCGTGAAACGCATACGGCGTGTCGCACCAGCGGCAGCGCAGGTCGCAGGCGGTCAGGCGCACGAAGACGCATGGGCGCCCGACGTGCGTGGACTCGCCCTGGATCGAGTGGAAGATTTCGTTAACCGTCAGCATGGTGATCCGACTGCGTGTCCGCCGAAGCGCGAAGCGCGTAGGTGGATTATTTTAGTCTCATGACCCTGCGGATCGGGACTTCCGGCTGGAACTACCCCGGCGGCCAGGGGACCTGGAACGGCATCTTCTACCCGCTGCCCGAAGACCGCCAACGAGGCTTCGACGAGCTGCGCTTCTATTCCGAGCGGTTCAATGCCGTCGAGATCAACAGCACGTTCTACGGCCAGCCACGCGCCAGCGCGGCACTGGGCTGGGTGAAACGGACGCCGCGCGACTTCGAGTTCGCGGTGAAGATGTACCAGAAGTTCACCCATCCCGAGATGTCCATCGATCGGACCCCGGTGACGCAGGCCGACATCGATGCGTTCAAGGGCGGCATCGATCCGCTGGCGGCGGCGGGCAAGCTTGGACCGCTGCTCGTGCAGTTCCCGTCCAGCTTTCAGCGGAAAGAGGAAGCCGTGCACTACCTGCACTGGCTGCTGAATGCATTCTCGGACTACCGGCTCGCCATTGAACTGCGGCATCGATCGTGGAGCGACGCGCAGAGCGCGATCGCCACCCTCTTGAACGAACACCGCGCGTCGTGGGTACAGATCGACGAGCCGAAATTCGACTCCTCGATCCGGCAGGACCTCTCCGCAGGTGAATCCGACATCTATTACGTCCGCCTCCACGGCCGCAACGCCAGGGAGTGGTGGGATCACGCCGAGTCCGAGGATCGCTACAACTACTTTTACGCTGGAGAGGAACTCGAGCCGATCGCCAGCCAGGCGCGGGCGGCCCGCGATCTCGAGAAGAAGGTCTATCTCTTCATGAACAATCACTTCTCGGCGCAGTCGATTGCGAATGCGACCACGCTGAAGAAGATGCTGGACGTGCCCGTCACCGCGCGCATGCCTGCCGAGCTCGTCGAGCGTTTTCCGGACCTGGCCGGAATCGTCGCTACTTTGCCCCGCGCACGGTTAATCTGACGATGCGATCGGCGTACTGGAGCTTCTGCACGACGTCCATGCCCGAGATCACCCTGCCGAACACCACGTAGTCGCTGTCGAGCCGCGGCGTGTCGGCCAGCGTGACGTAGAACTGGGTGTCGGCCTTCGACGCGTCGCCGTTGTGCGCCATCGCGACGGCGCCGCGCACGTGCCGGCGCAGTTTCGAAAACTCGGCGGCGCCGACCTGTGGGCCCACCGCCCTGCCCCACATCTTCTCCTTCGTCATGTCGCGGGTCTGCTGGTCGCCCATCTGCACGACGAAGCCGGGCACCACTCGATGGATGCGCTGCCCGTTGTAGAAGCGCTTGTTCACCAGCCCGATGATGTGCGCCACGGTCTTCGGCGCTTCGTTCGGATAGGTCTCGAACTCGAACGTCCCCTTCTCGGTCTCGACGACGATCACCGCCCCCGCGCCCGGTGACGTTGTCGCCGGCGCCTGCCTGCCCGACGTCGCTTCAGCGAGGGTGGCCGTGAACGAGGTGCTGGCGACGAGCAAACTGGCAATCACGAGCAATCGCGCACTCATGACATCGAGGATACACCGGCCGGCATGTGTGCTGTCCCCAGGTGACGAGATACAGGTTGATCACCGGCCACCAGCGCTTGGGAATCGTGCGGTACAGCGCCTGCTCGGTTTCCTCCGGCGTACGCGTGCGCACCCAGCCGAGCCGGTTCGCGATGCGATGCACGTGGATGTCGACGCAGATTGCCTGCGTGCTGCGGAACGCGAGAATCAGCACGAGGTTCGCGGTCTTGCGCCCCACGCCCGGCAGCGTGACGAGTTCGTCGAGCGTCGACGGCACGCGGCCGCCGAACCTGTCGAGGAGGATGCGGCTGGTGTCGCGCACGAAGGCCGCCTTGTTGCGGTAGAAGCTGACGGGATAGATCAGCTTCTCAATCTGCTTCACGCTCAGCTTCGCCATCGCCTGCGGCATCTTCGCCCTCGCGAACAGCCGCGTCGACGCGGCCAGCGTCGTGGCATCCTGCGTGCGCGCCGAGAGCAGGGTCGAGATCAGGATCTGAAACGGATCTTCCTTCTGGCTCTCCGAGATCTTCTCGACGGCTGGCAGTTCGAGACCCTCGATCGTCTTCGCCAGTGTCCCGAGGACTCGATCCACCTTCGCGCGTTGCGCTACGGCGGACAGGTCGACGATTCGTCCCTGAGGTTTATGGTACGGGCGTAATGGGAGCCTGGCCATTGAGCACAGCGATGGCGTTCAACACCGCGAGGTCGGCCATCGCGGTGCGGGTTTCCGTGGTGGCGCTTGCCAGGTGCGGGATGAGCAGGACGTTCTCGAGCGACATCAGCGCCGGATGGATCTCCGGTTCGCGCTCGTAGACGTCGAGGGCGGCGCCGGCGATCAGCCGCTCCGTCAACGCCCAGGCCAGCGCCGCTTCGTTCACGACCGGTCCGCGCGACGTGTTGATCAGGTACGCGGTCCGCTTCATGCGCGCGAGCGCCTTCCTGTCGATGAGATGTTTCGTCTCCGGCGTCATCGGGCAGTGCAGCGAGACAATGTCGGAGGTGGCGAGCAGCCGATCGAGCGGCATGTGCGCCGCGCCCTGCAGATCCGATGCCGTGCGCGCGGTGTAGGCGACCCTCATGCCGAACGCCGGCGCCTTCTTGGCCACTGCGCGGCCGATGCGGCCGAGGCCGACCAGCCCGAGCTGCTTGCCGCGCAGCTCCATGCCGAGCATGTAGTCGAGGGCCCACCCGGCCCACGCGCCGGCCCTCACCACGCGCTCACCCTCGCCCAGCCGCCGCGTGATCGCGAGGATCAGCCCCCAGGTGAAATCGGCGCAGGCGTTGGTCAGCACGTCCGGCGTGTTGGTGACCGCGATGCCGCGGGCGCGGCAGGCGGCCACGTCGATGTTGTTGTACCCCACCGCGACGTTGGCGACGATCTTCAGCTGCGGTCCGGCCGCATCGAGCAGGGCGGCATCGATCGTGTCGGTCAGCAAACAGACGATCGCGTCCGTGCCCGTGACGCGTGCCAGCAGCTCCTCGCGCGTGATCGCCTTGTTGCCGGTGTACAGATCGACATCGGCGACCCCTTCGAGCTTTGCAATGACAGAAGAAGGAAGCTTACGTGTGACTAAAACGGACGGCACAGGAACTCTTGAACAGTTGAACCGTTGAACGGGCTAATGTCCGTGGCATTTACAGAAGCCGCAGTGATTGCAGCGCACCGCGGGCTCGATCAAACACATGGTGTCGCCGGCGGCCCGTTCAAGCTGATACTGGCCGAAGGCCATCGACACGTGCTGGCCGCCGGCGTCGCGCCGTAGCTCCCCGGGCATTGCGGGAGCGGAGGCGGACTGACCCAGATGCTTCTGGATCGCAACCCTGATCAACGCGCGCAGTTCCTCGTCGCTCACTCCACGCACTCCAGCTGATCGACGATACCAACAATCGCCGCGTCCACGGGAGACAGTTTCTTCCCGAGCGCCTCGCCGGCCGCACGCCCTTCCAGCACGACAATGACCTGCTCGCCGACACCAGCGCCCACCGAATCAATCGCCAGCAGCGTGGCGCCCTTCGCCTCACCGTGCGGGGTTTCCGGCTGCACGAGCAACAGCTTCGCGCCCTCGAACTGCGGCCGCTTCTGCGTGGCCACGACGGTGCCCACCACGCGCGCGAGGATCATTTCACCGACCAGTGATCCACGATCCCAACGATGCCCGCGTCCGCAGGAACTTCGACCGGATGAAACGGAAAGCTCGCTTCCTTGCCGCGGACGAAAAACACCGTCTCGCCCACGCCCGCGCCGACGGCATCGACGGCGACGAGGGCACGGCCGACATCGTTGCCCGCGGCATCGATCGGCTGCACGAGCAGCAGCGGGGTGCCGTCGAATGCCGGGTCTTTGCGGGTCGCAACGACGTCGCCGATCACGCGGGCGAGTTGCATAGCTTGGCTCTCTGCGCTTTCTGTGCCTTCTGTGGCCCTGGTGTTTTCTGCGCTTTCTGTAGCACTACTCTGAGACGTCGACCGTGTCGATGATCCCGACAATGGCCGCATCGACCGGCGTGTCTTTCATGCCCGACGCCATGCGCGCGGAACTGCCGCTCACGATCAACACCGTCTCGCCAACGCCGGCGTCGACGGTGTCGATGGCGACGAGATAGTTGCCTTCGGCGTTGCCTTTGGGATCGACGGGCCGGGCCAGCAACAGCTTGTTGCTGACCAGTCGGGGATCTTTCCTCGTCGCGACTACGGTCCCGACGATACGTGCGAGTAACATGGCGCCTCGGTTGGCAGAAAGGCCTGAGCTGTTCTGCGCGTCTGTGCCTTCTGTGGCCGTTGCTGTTTCTGCGCTTTCTGCGGCCTGTGGCTTACGCCTTGGTGCTGGCCTTGCCGATCGGCAGGACGTCTTCGAGGTTTGCGTGCGGACGCGGAATCACGTGCACCGACACCAACTCGCCCACGCGCCGCGCCGCGGCGGCGCCAGCATCGGTGGCGGCCTTCACCGCGGCCACGTCGCCGCGGACCACCGCGGTCACGTAACCGGCGCCAATTTTCTCCCAACCCACCAGCGTCACCTTGGCGGCCTTCACCATGGCGTCGGCCGCTTCGATCATCGCGACCAGCCCCTTGGTTTCAACCATGCCGAGTGCTTCACCCATTAATCGATCCTCCGGGTCTTGGGGCTTGGGACTTGGGACTTGGGGGAACGCTCTTGCCCAAGACTCAGGACCCAGGACCCACGACCGCCGTGTTCTTTACTTAAGCGCGCGAAGCGCGTCTTCTATAAGTGCCGTTAACTCGCGGTATGTTAGCCGAATTTCACCATCAGTGCCGCCCGGAGGCGGCTGTAAACTGCGCGCCACGAGGCGTTCATCCGAATCTGGCGCCTGGAGTACCTGGCATTCCAGCTGCCCGCCGCTCGACGGAATCGAGTCGTCCGTGCAGATCGGGGCCGGCGAAGCAATCCCATACATGCCGCGAAGCCCTTGTAGCCGCGCCACTTCGTCGCGCGACAACAGGTTCTCGCGGCCGAGCGTGTGCGCCACCAGGCTGATCTTCGCGAAGTGTTCGATCGTCTCCATCCGGTAGTAGGCCGACATCACGTCGCCGGCAATCGCCAACGCCCCGTGATTCGCCAGCAGCAGGCCGTCGTGCGCTTTGACGTACTTCCGCACCGCGTCGGGCAGTTCCTGCGTCGACGGCGTCGCGTACTCAGCGATCGGGATACTGCCAAGCGTGGTGATCACTTCGGCCAGCACCGCCCGATCGAGCGGAATGCCCGCCACGGCGAAGCCGGTGGCCGTCGGCGGGTGCGCGTGCACGACCGCGCGCGCGTCCGGGCGATTGCGATACACCTCGAGGTGCATCTTCAGTTCGGACGAAGGGTCGCGCTCGCCGGCGATCTTCCGGCCGTCGAGATCGGTGATCACCATCATGTCGGGGGTCATGAACCCCTTCGACACGCTCTTCGGCGTCGTGATCAGCCGCTGCTCGTCGAGGCGCACGCTGATGTTGCCGTCGTTCGACGCCACGTAGCCGCGCTCCCACAACCGGCGGCCCACTTCCACGATGTCGGCGCGGGCCTGTTCTTCGGCATTCATCGCGATTGAAACTCAGCGCGGCACTTGTCGCTGCAGAAGTACACGGGAGCACCGCCGCTCACGGCACTGATCGCCTTGCCGGGGACCACGTACGTGCCGCACACCGGGCACGGCTGCATCTTTACCGCGGAGGGCGGACCGCCCCCCCACCCGCCCGGCGCCCCCGGCCCCATCGTCGCGCGCACCACCACTTCGACGAGCTTCCAGAAGAACCTCTTCTTCGCGACGCTGCTGTGCACGGCGGTCTCGACGGCGTGCTTCATCGCGCCGACGGCGATGCACCGGCTGCGCTTCCACCAGCGCGACCGCGAGTACGTCATCGAGTCCGCCAACACGCTG
>JALDXK010000094.1:0-13870 GCA_032155105.1 Acidobacteriota bacterium | reverse complement strand
GGCCGCGAAGTAAATCACCGGCGGACGCCGGACGTTCGATGCCGGCGCGCGCACGGCGTGGCACAGCCACGACCGGGGCCAGTTGATCTACGCCGAGTCGGGGCGCATGCGCACCGGCCGGCGCAACCAGCCGATCAAGGAGTACGACGCCGGCGGCACCGAGTACACGGCGCCGAACGTCGAGCATTGGCACGGCGCCACTCCGAGTGAGCCGCTGGTGCAGGTCAACATCCAGTTCGGCGGGACCACCAAGTGGCTGACGAAAACCACCGACGCCGAATACAACAAGAAGTAGCCAGTAGCCAGTAGCCAGAAAGGTTGATGGTTGGATCGCGCGATACAACTGCTCAAGGACCTGGTCGCGGTCGATTCGGTAAACCCGTCGCTCGTACTCGGTGCGGCGGGTGAAGAAAAGATCGCCCGCACCCTGACGACGGCGATGCAGGCGATGGGCCTGGCGGTGCGCACGCAGATCGTTGCGCCCGGACGGCCCAATGTCGTGGCCGAGCTCGAAGGGAAAGCGCCCGGGCGATCGCTGATGTTCTGCGGGCACATCGACACGGTTGGTGTGTCGGGCATGGCGTCGCCGTTCAGCGGCGAGGAACGCGATGGGCGCATCTACGGACGCGGCTCACAGGACATGAAGAGCGGCGTGGCGGCGATGATCGACGCCGCCCGCGTGGTCATCGAGTCTGGCGGCCTGGCGGCGGGCAAGCTGGTGATCGCCTGCGTGGTGGACGAGGAACACGAGAGCATCGGCGCCGACGCGCTCGTCACCAAGTGGCGCGCCGATGCGGCGGTGGTCACCGAGCCCACCGACCTGCAGGTGGCGATTGCCCACAAAGGCTTCGAGTGGATTGAGATCGAAACCGAGGGCCGCGCCGCGCACGGCAGCCGCCCGCGCGAAGGCCGCGACGCGATTCGCATGATGGGCCGGGTGCTCACCGGACTCGATGGGATCGATCGCGACTTGCAATCCAGGCCCGCGCACAAACTGCTTGGCACGGCGTCACTGCACGCGTCGCTGATCGAAGGCGGGCGTGAGCTGAGCAGTTATCCCGACCGCTGTCACCTCCAGATGGAGCGCCGCACCATCCCCGGCGAAGCGCCGGGTGCCGGCGCGAGTGAAGTGGAATCGGTGCTCGCCCGCCTACGATCCGACGATCCGGACTTCAAGGCGTCGGCCAAGGCGATGTTCGCGCGATCGCCGTACGAGATCCAGGGCGATCACGGTTTGCCGACCGCAATGCTGCGCGCGATTCCATCGGCGCGCGCCATCGGGATGAGCTTCTGGACCGACGCGGCGATTCTCGGCGAAGCCGGCATCCCGTCGATCCTGTTTGGACCAACGGGCGCAGGGCTTCACAGCATTGACGAATGGGTGAACATTCATTCGGTGATCACCTGTCGCGATGCGCTGGTGACGCTGGCCCGCGACTGGTGCCGGTGATGGCTACGGCCAATGACGGTATTCAACAGGGCGATTTCTTCGTCGTGTTTCTTGTCCATCGCGTCGAAGCGATCGTCCATCGATTCGCGGAGCCCTTCACGCGCTTCGAGGCTGAACTTCAGCAAACCGTGGATCTGCTCGTCCCGAATCTTCGCAGCGTTCAGCCCCTCGCGGACGTCACGGAACCCATCTTTCATGGCGGTTTCGATTGCCGCGTCTCTGGCCTGTGCCGTATTCAATCGCTTGTCGACTGCAGTGAACTTCCCATTAACCGCATCGAATCGCTGGTCGACGGCAGCAAGCTTCTCGTCGACGGCGTCGAATCGCTGGTCGACGGCAGCAAGCTTCTCGTCGACGGCGTCGAATCGCCGGTCTACGCCCGCGAACTTCTCGTCGAACTTGACTTCGATCGTCTCGATCTTTCCTTCGATTCTGTCGAGTCGCCTCGCGATGTCCTCGAGCGTCATCTCACCCGGCAGTCTACCATCGTCCATCGCGCGCTCCTCGACGTGACAAGGAGCATGTTCGATGCCGCTTCGGATTGTTCGAGAATGGCGCGATACGACTCAGGTCGTCTGACCAACCGCGCAGTTTCTGCAACGTGAAGTGCGCGACGCGATCGCAATAACTCAGCCGCGATCGCTCAGGATTCCCTTCAACACGAACGCCACATTCGCGGGCCGCTCTCCCAGCCGGCGCATGAAATACGGATACCACTGCTTGCCGAATGGCACGTAGACGCGCATGCGGTAGCCCTCTTTCATCAGCGCGGTCTGCAGATCGCGGCGGATGCCGTAGAGCATCTGGAACTCGAATCGATCGTTCGCGTAACCCTTGCTGCGCGCGTAGGCCTTCGTGGCCTCGATCATGTCGGGGTCGTGCGTCGCGATGGCAGGGTAGGTGCCCTCGTCCAGCAGCAGCCGCATCAACTCGATGAACGCCGCATCCACTTCGCTCTTCTTCTGGTACGCGACTTCCTTCGGTTCCTTGTACGCGCCCTTGACAAGGCGTACGCGGCTGCCAAGGGCGTTGAGCCGCCGAATGTCGCTCTCCGAACGCTTCAGATACGACTGGATCACCGTGCCGATCTGTGTGTGCCCCTGCTGCCACAACGTTTCGAGAATGTCGATGGTGGCATCGGTATACGGCGAGTTCTCCATGTCGATGCGCACGAAGAATCCGTTCGCGTCTGCGGGCTCGAGGATCCGCCGCATGTTGTCCACCGCGGTGGCGCGGTCGACGTCGAGCCCGAGCTGCGTCAGCTTCAGCGAGATGTTCCGCTCGACACCCGAGCGGACGATGGCGTCGATGATGGCGACGTAGTCGGTGGCCGCCGCCGTGGCCGCCGCCGCGCTCGACACGCTTTCGCCGAGGTAATCGAGCGTCAGGAGCAGGCCCTGCCGGCGCAGGTCGGCGATCGACGCCACCGCCTCGTCGACGGTTTCACCGGCAATGAAACGCCGCGCAAACCCACCGCCGGGCGCCATCCCGTACTTCGACGCCAGCCGTTGCAGCGTTTCGATCTGTGCCAGGCCGTGGAACAGCGCTTTCGATGCGGCGTCGATCATCAGTGCGTGGCGCTGGGCGGCGAGAGCAGGTGCGCCAGCGAGCGGGCGTAGTAGCGCAGCACGTTCCGCTCGCGCACGCGATACCGGCCGCCTTCCACGACGATGATGTTCCGCGTGGCCATCGGTTCGGTGGCGGTCTCGAGCACCTCCGCCGCTGATGACACACTCAGGTTCCCCCCGGCCGCGCGCAGCGCTTCGAGCACGCCGTCGATGCGGGACGACAGATCGGCCTTGGTCATCGATCGTGTCAACGCCGTGGCCAGCACTGCCGTCGGCAGCACCTTGTACTGCTTGCCGATCTGCGTGCGCACGTGGCGCGCCAGGTCCATCACCGCCTTCTTGTTCTCCGGATCGATGCCGGCGAGCGGGATCGGCTTGCCGAACGTGACAAAGGCACGACTCCAATAGCCCACCGCGTAGCGCACCAGCTCGGCGATCTCGCGGCTGAACGTCTTCTGCGCGCGCTTCACCCGCTGCTTCGCGATCACGTGATCTTCGAGCACGAGGTCGTAGGCCACCGCCACCGGCACCAGTGTCAGCCCGGGCACCTGCGCATCGAGGCACGCGTTGAACAGCCCGGTCTTCGCCGACTTCAGCTCGCCGCTGTAGCTGCGCCCGCCCTCCGGGTAAAAGAACAGGTCGTGCTTGTGCAGCAGCTCGCTGACGTAGGCCTTCAACGTGATCAGGTACGCCGGATCCTTGGTATTGCGGCGGATCGGTAGCGCGCCGGTGACGTGCTTGTGGATCAGCCCCAACGGTCCGCCGAACAGGTTGATGCCGGCCGCGATAATCGGCGGGCGAATCCCCGCATCGTCGAGCACGAGTGGTTCAACGAGGTAGTCGATGTGGCTGCGATGGTTCGACGCGTAGACCAGCCGACCCTTCTTCGCCGCGTCCACCGCCAGCTGCTGATGTTCGCCAACACGCTCGATTTTTCGCAGGATGGGGTAGAGGGGGTACTCGAGGGCGCGGTACAGCTCGTACCGCTGCGTGGTCCGCAGCTCTTCGAGGTACGTCATCACCTTCGTGCGCGCGGCGGCGCTCGTCAGGCCATGGCTACCCTCGAGAAAGCGCGCCACGTCTTCACGGGCGAGCACGGCTTCGGCGATGGTGTCTGTCCGCATCAGTTACCTGGACGGCTTGAAGGGCGAGCGTTCATGCATGGGAAGGCGAAGCCTCGCTAGTTTAACTCGGCCGAAATCGCGTGCGCAAAGGAACTCGTCGTCGCGGTACCGCCGAGATCGGGCGTCACGTGGCCGCTGGCCAGCGTCTTCTTGAGCGCCGACATGATCGCGTCGGCCTTGGCATCTTCGTTGAGATGCTGGAGCATCAGGACGGCGGAGAGGAGCAGCGCGGTGGGATTGGCGATGTCGCGGCCGGCGATGTCGGGCGCGGTGCCGTGCACCGCTTCGAACACGCCGACGCCGTTCTCCCCGAGATTGGCCGCCGGCACCACACCCAGGCCGCCGACGAGTCCGGCGCACAGATCCGAGATGATGTCGCCGTAGAGATTCGGCAGCAGCAGCACGTCGAGGCGCTCGGGGTGCATCACCAGGTGCATGCACGCGGCGTCGACGATGCGGTCTTCGAACTCGATGTCGGGGTACGCCTTGGCCACGGTCCTGGCGCACTCGAGGAACAGGCCGTCACTCAGCTTCATGATGTTGGCCTTGTGCACCGCCGTGACTTTCTTGCGCCCGCGGCTGCGTGCCTGCTCGAACGCGAACACGGCAATCTTCGTCGAGGCGGCTTCGGTGATGATCTTCAGGCTCTCGACCACGCCCGGCACGACGACGTGCTCGAGCCCGGCGTAGAGGTCCTCGGTGTTCTCGCGGACGATCACGAGATCGACGCCGGAGTATCGTGATTTCACCGACGGCAGGTTCCACACCGGCCGGAGATTGGCGTAGAGATCGAGCGCCTTACGGAGGCCGACGTTCACGCTCGTGAAGCCGGTGCCGACCGGAGTGGTGATCGGCCCCTTCAGCGCGATCTTGTTTTGCTTGATCGACTCCAGCAGCGCCTCCGGCAGCGTCGTGCCATGCTCCTCCATCGCCGCGGCACCGGCCGAAAACGTCTCCCACTCCGGCGAAAAGCCCGCCGCGTCGAGGACCTTGACCACCGCGCGCGTGACCTCGGGCCCTATGCCGTCTCCGGGTATCAATGTGATCTTCATCGTCTAGCAATCGGCAATCAGCAATCAGCAATCGGCAATCAGCAATAAATCTGAGATCTAAAATCTGCGATCTGAAATCGACGTGCGCTTTTTACTCTCTTGCTTCCCACCAGCACAGCGCGAGCCCGCCGATCGCGGTGATCGAGAAGAGGATGTTCGACAGTCCGTGCAGGCGATTGAACTCCATTCGCAGCGGATCGGCGTCCGGCAATGCCGAGATCGGCCCCACCACCCCGGCCTGGAGTGCGTCGACCTGCGGGATCAGGTAGAAGCCGGTGACCATCATCATGATCAGCATCAGGGCCATGATGCCGACGCGGATGCCGTACTTGACCGGCCGCGCGCCCAGCAGGCGATGCAACGTCAGCGTGATGAACATGATGCCGCCCATCACGTACGACAGCCACGTGAGGCGCAGCAGCACTTCGCCGAACACCTGCCCGGCCAGCACGCGTCCTTGCGACTCGTTCCACGCCTGCAGCACGCCGAACACCGATGGCGCCACCAGGGCGCCGGCCACGACCAGGCCGCCCACCCAGAGCACCAGCGCCACGACGTAGAGGTAGCGCAGCAAGATCATCTCTCCATTTTACTGATAAACTTTCGTGATCCTGATTGCCGATTGCTGATTGCCGACTTCGGAGGTAAACCTGTTGCACGTCGACACGCCGCTCTTGTCTTCGCTGAAAAATATCGCCACCACTCTTCGGATCGAGTCGATTCGTGCCACGACGGCGGCAGGCAGCGGTCATCCATCCACGTGCCTGTCGGCGGCTGAATTGATGGCGGCATTGTTCTTCGCCGACATGCGGTTCGACCCCAAACACCCGCAGCACCCTGAGGCGGATCGCCTCGTGATGTCCAAAGGCCATGCCGCGCCGCTGCTCTATGCGATGTGGGCACAAGCCGGCCTGGTGCCGCGCGAGCGGCTCACCGACCTGCGGCTGTTCACGTCGAACCTCGAAGGGCACCCCACGCCGCGGCTGCCATTCGTGGACGTGGCCACCGGCTCGCTGGGACAGGGATTGGCGGCCGGCGTCGGCATCGCCCTCAACGCCCGCCGCATCGGCTCGGACTACCGCACCTACGTGCTGATGGGCGACGGTGAAACGGCGGAAGGATCGGTGTGGGAAGCCGCCGCGTCGGCCAACTTCCACAAGCTCGACTCGCTCTGCGGCATCATCGACGTCAACGCGCTCGGCCAGAGCCGTCCGACCGAGCTCGAGCACGACCTCGAGACCTACCGGGTGCGATGGAGCGGCTTCGGCTGGCACGTCATCGCCATCGACGGCCACGATCTTCCGCAGATTCTCGACGCCTACAAGGAAGCGCGCGACACGAACGGGCGGCCGACCATGATCCTGGCGCGCACCCTCAAGGGCAAGGGCGTGTCGTTTACCGAAGGGCAGCCCAACTGGCACGGCAAGCCGTTGAGCAAGGAACAGATGGCGAAGGCGATCGACGAACTGAATCGCCAACTCGTTCACGAGCCCGGCCCGGCCGTGAACATTCCGGCGCCGCCACCGGCGCGACCGGAGGCCGCGGCAAGAGAAATGTCGCCGCCGGAGTACAAGAAAGGCGACCTGATCGCGACGCGCGAAGCCTATGGCTCGGCCATCGCGAAGCTCGGCACCGCCGACCCGCGCGTCGTCGCGCTCGACGCCGACGTCAAGAACTCGACCTTCAGCGACAAGTTCGAGGCCGTGCACCCGGATCGCTTCTACCAGTTCTTCATCGCCGAACAGGTGATGGTCGGCGCGGCGATGGGCCTGGCCGCGCGCGGCTCGATCCCGTTTCCGTCGACGTTCGCGGCGTTCCTGACGCGCGCCGCGGACTTCATCCGCATGGCGGCGATCAGCGGCGTGAACATCAAGCTCGCCGGCTCGCACGCCGGCGTGTCGATCGGCGAGGACGGTCCATCGCAGATGGCGCTCGAGGATTTCGCGATGTTCACGGCGCAGCCGAATTTCGTCGCGCTCTATCCCAGTGATGCCGTGTGCACCGAGCGGTTGATCGCCGAAGCCGCCGCCTTCGAGGGCCCGGTCTACATCCGCACGTCGCGCCCGAAGACACCGGTGATCTACGACAACGACGAGCAGTTCCCGATTGGCGGGCTGAAAGTGGTCCGTACGAGCGACACGGACACGGCCACGGTGATTGGCGCCGGCGTGACGCTGTTCGAGGCGCTGAAGGCGCATGACGAGTTGAAGGCCAAGGGCATCTCGATCCGCGTGATCGACCTGTATTCGGTGCAGCCGATCGACGCCGCGTCGTTAATCGAAGCCGGCCGCGCGACGGGCCGCCTCATCACGGTCGAGGATCACTACATTTCCGGCGGGCTTGGCGACGCCGTCGCGCGCGCAGTGGCTCCCGCAGGCCTCACGGTCACGCGCCTGGCCGTGCCGGAAATTCCCCGCAGCGGCAAGCCCGATGAACTGCTCGACAAGTTCGGCATCTCCGCCCGTCACATCGTCAATGCAGTCATGGGCTAAACATGCAGCGTCGATTTTCAACTTTTAATTTGGCACTTTTAATTACCGGCGCGCTCCTCACGGGTCACGCTCAGGCGCCGGTCGGCGTGCAGGAACCGGCGTGGTCGCCGGACGGCAAGCGCATCGCCGTGTCGTATCTCGACCGCATCTGGACGCTGGCTGCCGATGGCAAGCAGGCGCGTGCCATTACCACGGGCGACGCCACGACCATCGAACGTGAACCCGCCTGGTCCGCAGACGGCAGCAGGGTGGCCTTCGCCGCCGATCGCGGCGACGGGTTCGACATCTTCGTGGTGGCGCTGAAAAATGGCGCGGCCGCCGCCGCACCGGTCGCCGTCACGTCGATGGCCGGCGACGAGCGGTGGCCGTCGTGGACGGCGGATGGGCGCCTCGTGTTCGCGCATCGCGACGTGAAGCCGTCGGGCCGCTCGGCCGATCCCAGCCTGCAGTTCGATCTGTTCGTCGTGTCGCAGCTGGCCGGATCTGAATCGTGGCAGGCGCCGTTGGCGCTCAGCGACACGGCCGACAGCGAGACGTATCCGCGCGTGTCGCCCGACGGCACCAAGGTCGCGTTCATCTCCGAGAACGATTCGGACGACGATGTCGACCTGTGGTGGATGCCGGTGCCGCCCGCGGCCATCGCGAAACCGGTTCCGCTTGGGACACGTCCGCCCAAGCCGGTGCCATCGTCGGTGCCCGCGGTGGGTGATACCGGCCGCCCGCTGCGCGCGGTTCGCATGACGCGCGTGCGCGGCAGCGAAGCGTATCCGTCGTGGGCGCCCGACAACACGCGCGTCGCCTTCTATGCCGTGCGCGAAGGGATCGGATCGGTGTGGGTCACGGCGGCCGAACCGCCGCGACCGGAGCCGAACGAGGATCCGCTGCCGCGTGCGAAGCCGGCCGCGCACCCGCAGCTCGTATCGCGCAAAGGCGGCGCGCCGGCGTGGTCTCCCGACGGCAAGACACTGCTGGTCTCAGGCCTTCCCGATCCGCAGCCGGTCTACAACGGCAACCCCCTGCGCAACGAAGTCGAAGCGCCGCCGCTCTTCGCCCTGAATTCCGCCTTCCAGCTGTGGCGCGTCGCTGCGCCGCTGCCCGTGCACGAAGACGGCGGAGCGGTGGCCGCGGAGGTGGCGGCGTCGCCCACGCTGTTCGCCGCGATGTTCGATCGCGTGTGGACGACATTGAAGTCGCTGTATTACGCCGAAGGCGAGACCGCGAGCCAGTGGACGGCCGCGCGCGACACGTTCCGCCCGCGCGCGATGGCCGCGAAGAACGAGGCCGAGCTGGAGACCGTGATCGACGAGATGGTGGCCGCGCAGCCGTCGATCAAGCCGGTGATCACATCGAACGGCGCCGTGGTGGTGTCGGGACACCCGCTCGCGTCTGAAGCGGGACGGCTGGCGTTCGAAAAGGGCGGTAACGTCGTTGACGCGATGATCGCCGTGTCGTTCGCGCTCGGCGTGGTCGAACCGGAAGCGTCGGGGATCGGCGGCGACGGCTCGGCGGTGCTCTACCTGAAGGGCATGAAGAAGCCGACCGTCATCGAATACAAGGACATGACGCCGATCAAGGCGACGCCCGACAATCCGTTGATGGTGCAGGACGGCCGCATCGTGGCGGATGGACCGGCCGCCGCGAACATTCCGGGCGTGGTCGCCGGGCTCGATTACGCCTACCGCACCTACGGCAGCGGCAAGGTGAAGTGGGAGGACCTCGTCGCCCCCGCCATCGCGCTTGCGGATGAGGGCTTCATCCTGGACGAAAGTCTGCCGTCGAGCATCGCCGAAGGGCGCCGGTTTCTCGAGAAGTGGCCGGAGGCCGCGAAGATCTACCTGCCCAACGGCAAGGTGCCGAAGCCGGGTGAGCGGTTCTTCAACAAGGACTACGCCACCACGCTGCGCGCCATCCAGAAGGGCGGCGCCGATGCGTTCTATCGCGGCGAGATCGCGAAGAAGATTGCCGCCGACATGGACGCGAATGGCGGCATCCTCAGCTACGCTGACCTGGCGCAGTATCGCGCCATCGAGCGCGTGCCGGTGGCGGGCTCGTACCGCGGGCACACGCTCTACGCCGGCGGCCCGCCGCTCTCGACCGGCATCCAGCTGTTCGAATCGCTCCACGTGCTCGAGAACTACCAGCCGAAACCTGGCGCGCGGGCCTCGACCGATCCCGAGTACCTGCACTATCTCGTCGAGTCGTGGAAGGTGCGCGATCCGCTGCGGCGCGTCGCCGATCCCGAGCGCTGGCCGGTCGAATTCGAGGAGCACCTGACGAAGGGCCACGCGCAGAAGTTGTTTGCGAAGATCGATGCGAAGAAAGCGTTGCGCTACGAACGGACGCCGCCGGACGATCAACCGGTCACGCCCACCGCGCCGCAGCCGCGCATCGGCACCGGGACCACCTCGTTTGCCGTCGCCGATGCCGAGGGCAACATGATCGCGGTCACACAGACGTTGAGCACCTGGGGCGGGACGTTCTACGTCTCCAAGGGCCTGGGCTTCCTCTACAACAACCACCTGCGCTCGAACCGTCTCACCGCGGGCGCCTACGGCAGCCTGATCCCGCTGGCGCGATCGTCGACGTCGGCGGTGCCGACGCTGGTGTTCGAGAAGAAGGCGAGCGGCGAAGAAGTGCCGCGCCTCGCGGTGGGCTGCGCCGGCAACGCGTGGATCCCGGTGTCGGTCTACAACATCATCACCGGCGTGATCGACGGCAAGCTTGGCGCCCAGGCGGCGATCGAAGCGCCGCGGTTCCTGCCCGGCCGCGATCCGGCCGATCCACTGGAGAACGGCGGGCGCGTCGAGGTGGAGGATCGCTTCCCGCGCCCGCTGCTGCAGGATCTGATCGCGCGCGGGCACAAGTTCCAGAAGATCGGCCGCAAGGGCGAGGTCCGCTACGGCTACGCGGCGGCCATCACCATCGACGTGCCGAACCGCAAGGTTGAAGGCGGCGCAGAGCCGCGCCGGTCGCACGCCGCGGTCCCGTTTGCGCGCAATGCGTCAACCACGGCTCAGTGAGAGGGTAGTGTGCCGTTAACCGATCCTGGAAAGAAAGCGCCCCCCTTCTCGTTGCCCGATCAGGAAGGCAAGACGCACTCTCTCGCCGACTACGCGGGCCAGCCGGTGGTGCTCTATTTCTACCCGAAGGACGATACGCCGGGCTGCACCACGGAATCGTGCGCCTTCCAGGACAACCTGCCGAAGTTCACGAAGAGCAAGGCCGCCGTGCTCGGCGTCAGCGTGCTGAACTCGGCGAGCAAGGCGAAGTTTGCCGACAAGTACGGATTGACGTTTCCCCTCCTCGCCGACGAAGACCACGCGGTGATGGAGCAGTACGGCGTGTGGCAGGAGAAGTCGATGTACGGCAAGAAGTACATGGGCGTGGCGCGCACGACGTATCTCATCGGACCGGACGGCAAGGTCGTCAGGCGATGGGACGGCGTGAAGGTCGATGGCCACGCCGAGGAAGTGCTTGCCGCCGTTCAAAGCCTTTAGAGAAGGCGTTTCTGTGCTTTCTGTGGCCCTGGGCTGATGTCTGAGCCTTCTGTGGCCCGGTTGCACGTTGCGGGCATGGACTGCGCCGATGAAGCGGCGCTGGTCCGCCATGCGCTCGCCAGGCCAGGCATCCTTTCGCTCAATTTCGATCTGGTCGGCCGCAAGGTCGACGTGGTCTTCGATTCCGGGCGGATCTCCGCCGCGGCGATTCTCGATGCGGTGGCCGCCACCGGCCTGGCCGCGCACGCGCACGCCGCGGGCGATCACGTCGGCGACGATCATGCGCATCATGATCATCATCACGCCACGGCGAAATGGTGGGCGGTGGCCAGCGGCGTCACGCTGCTGATTGGCTGGATCGCCGATGGCGTCTATGCCGAGAGCTGGACCGAAGCGGTGTTCGGCAATCATGGCGACAGCGGTCACGCGCATCATCCAGCCGCGGTCGCCGCCTATGCGGTGTCGGCGGTCACGGGCCTGTTCCCGATGGTGCCGCGTGCCTTCGCGTCGCTGCGGTTCCGGCGCCTCGACATGCACGTGCTGGTGTGCCTGTCGGCGATTGGCGCCGCGGCGATCGGCCAATGGGCCGAAGCCGCAACGGTCGCGTTCCTGTTCGCGCTCGCGCACCTGATGGAAGCGTGGAGCATCGAGCGTGCGCGTCACGCGGTGGCGACGCTGGTGGGCCACGAGCCAGGCTGGGGCGCCGACGGCAGCCACGAATCGGCGCCGGTCGAGCGCTGGATCGAACGCTTCGCCGCGGTGTATACGCCAGTCGTGACCTTTGCGGCGATCGCCGTGGTGGTGATGCCGCCGCTGTTCGACGGCCAATGGTCGGTGTGGTTCTATCGCGGGCTGATCTTCCTCGTGCTCGCGTGCCCATGCGCGCTCGTCATCTCGACTCCGGTCACGGTCGTTGCGGCGCTGACCTCCGCGGCGCGGCGAGGCGTGCTGTTCAAGGGCGGCGGCCCGCTCGAGCGCGCGGCGGGGGTGAAGACATCGAGCATCAAGTCCCTGGGCGACGCGGGCGTGCAGGTCCAATGCCGTACCCACCTTCGCCAAGGCTACGGTGGGCAGGCCCACCTTCGCCAAGGCTATGGTGGGCAGGCGGAAATCGCTGAGCGTGTCGACGTGGTGCTGACCTGCGATCACGACGAAGACATCGCCTTCCTCGTCCACCATGCCAGGCGGGCACTGCGGGTGATTCGCCAGAACGTGACCATCGCGCTCGCGACCAAGATCGCGTTCCTGGTGTCGGCGGTGCTGGGCGCGGCGCCGTTGTGGCTCGCGGTGCTGGCGGACACCGGCGCCACCGTGGCCGTCACGCTGAATGGCTTGAGACTTCTTCGCGCATCAAACCCGCCAGCGACCGCGTCGTCTTCGTAAGCCGCTCCGGCGTGCGGCCGGTCAGGGCCTTGCACTCGCGAATCATGTGGGGCTGGTCGCTGTAGCCGCAGGAGGCGGCAATCTCCGCGCCGCTCAATCGTGAATGTTGCTCGATCATCTGCAGCGCGAAGTGCACGCGGGCGATGCGCGCCATCTGCTTGGGCGACAAGCCGACTTCTTCTCTGAAACGCCGTTCAAGGTGCCGCCTCGTCATGCCGGCCGATCGCGCGACCTGATCGATGGTGATGTTGCCGCGCCGGGATTCGATCAGTGCCAAGACGTGTTCGATCGGCCCATGTGAAAGCGGATCGGCGGATCCGAAACGGCGCGCCAGCGCCTCGGACAGGTACTCGAGCCTGGCGTCGCGCGGCATGTTGCGCAGATCGTCGGCCACGCGATTCATTCCACAGAGCACGCTCGACGCGTCAACCAGGCGATCCTGGAGTTCCCACATCGGCGTCCGAAGCGCCGCACCGGCGCGGCCTGGGCGGAAGCGCACGCCGATCAGATCGACGTCGCCCGTCGGTACCGCGACCACTGGTCCGGTCATTTGTCCCGCCAGCAGGACCAACGGCTGCACCTCGCCATTCCTGAACGCGTCGGCAAGGTTGAAGATGATCTCGACGCAGCCATCCGGCACGATCGGATCCGGGGAGCCGAAGTCGTGCTTCGTCCCGCGCGCAGCCCAAATCGCTTTGACGTGGCCTGCTAATCGCGCCGGTGGTTGGTGAAAGGCGAACTGCATGGGTGAGGAAGATGTCGCTTTCGTTCAATACGGATACGGCCGAGGCGACTATTCTAGGCCCATGAAGCGACTCATGTGCGCGTGCATCCTCGCCGTATCGCCTGCGATCCTGGCAGCGCAGGGGACGAAACCGACCATCAACGATCTGGCATGGCTGGCAGGTTCATGGTCTGGCGAAACGAAGGGCATCCAGATGGAAGAGCACTGGACCGCGCCGAAAGGCAACTCGATGGTCGGCCTCCATCGCGACGTCGGCAAGGGACGGACGATCTTGTTCGAGTTCCTGCGCATCGAGCAGCAGGGCGATCAGATTGTCTACCTGTCGATGCCCAACGGCCGCTCGCCGGCCACGCCGTTTCCCTTGAAGGACGTGTCCGGCACTCGTGTCGTGTTCGAGAATCCGAAGCACGACTTCCCGCAGCGGATCATGTACTGGATCGACGGCAAGGACCTGCGCGCGCGGATCGAAGGCACGTTGAACGGCAAGGCGGGCAGTGAAGAGTGGCGGTGGAGTCCGGGGGGGCGGTCTCGCCGGACGACCGCGGACGGGACGACGGCC
>JALDXK010000093.1:0-13886 GCA_032155105.1 Acidobacteriota bacterium | reverse complement strand
GCGATCATCCAGTACATCAAGAAGACCTACAACCTGCTGATCGGCGAGCGCACCGCCGAACAGATCAAGATGGAGCTCGGCTCCGCCTACCCGCTCGACGAGCGGATGACGATGGAGATCAAGGGCCGGCACCTGATCGAAGGCGTGCCGAAGACCATCACCATCACCGACGAAGAGATTCGCGAGTCGCTGGCAGAAACCGTCAACGTCATCGTCGACGCGGTGCGGGTCGCGCTCGAGCGCACGCCCCCGGAACTGTCGGCCGATATCGTCGATCGCGGCATCGTCATCACCGGCGGCGGGTCGCTGCTGCGCAACCTCGACAAGCGCCTGCGTGAAGAGACCGGCTTGCCGGTGTCGAGCGCCGAGGATCCGCTGTCGTCGGTCGTGCTTGGCGCCGGGAAGATGCTCGGCGAGTTCGACCTCCTGCGAAAGATCGCAATCGACTAGGCCGAGCCGAGAACGCCAGATGGCACTTGCGGAAATCCGGCAACGCCCAGGCGTAATCCTCGGCGCCGCGCTGCTCCTGCATGTCGTGTTGATCTCCGCGCAAGTCAATACCGCCTCCGGCCTGCCGCTGCTGCAGGTCGTCACCTTCGGTGCGTTCTCGGAAGTGCAGCGCGGGACCATGGCGGGGATCGACGGTGTGCGCGGCATGTGGTCCGGCTACGTCGCACTGCGGCAGGTGCAGGAAGAGAACGCCACGCTCAAGCAGGAGCTGCAGACAATGCAGATTCGCCTGCAGCAGGAGCGCGCCGAGGCGCAGCGCACCGACAACCTGCGGCAACTGCTGGAATTGCGTGAGCGTGCGCAGCTCGATACGACCGCCGCGGAAGTGATTGCCGGGCCGGCGAGCCCGGAGTTCCAGACCGTGACCATCGACAAGGGATCGTCGGAGGGCCTGGCCACCGACATGGCGGTGATTTCACCGGCCGGCGTCGTCGGCCGCGTGATCCTGCCGAGCCGCCGCGCCTCGAAGGTGCAACTGCTGATCGATCTCAACGCCGCGGCGGGGGCGCTGATCGAGCGCACGCGGGTACAGGGCGTGGTGGTTGGCGCCGGCAGCGGCATGCTGCGCATGCGCTACGTGCCCGGCACGGCCGACGTGAAGACGGGCGACCTCGTGGTGACGTCCGGGATCGACGGGATCTATCCGAAGGGGTTCGTGATCGGCACCATCGACAACGTGGCCGGCGCGGTCGGCGAGTATCATGAGATCAACGTGCGGCCGGCGGTGGACTTCTCGCGGCTCGAAGAAGTGCTGATCGTGCGCACGCCGCCGGCGTCTCGGGGAGTGTCCGAGGGCGGGCAATGAGAAGCGCCGCCGCATTCGCGGCGATCTTCATCGCCATCGCGGCGCAGACCACGCTGGCCGGCTACGTGTTCCGGGCGAGCACGCCGATCGATCTGGTGCTGATTTCGGTGGTCTACGTGGCCATCAAGTCCGGACCCGTGATGGGCCTGATGGCCGGCACCGTGGCGGGGCTGATCCAGGACGCGCTCGCCGGGGGCATCCTGGGGATTGGCGGTCTTGCCAAGACCCTGGTCGGGTTCCTGGCGGGGGTGTTGGGGACCCAGTTCATCGTTACGGCCCCGCTGCCCCGGTTCCTAATCGTGTTAGTGGCCACGGCCTTGCACGCGGGCATTTTCATGGGCCTCTACACGCTCCTGGGGCTGCGGGAGTTTCCGAACCCGTACCCGTCGATTGTGGGGCAGGCGTTCGGAAACGCCTTTATTGGCGTGATTGCGTTTCAGCTGGCCGAATGGGTGCCCGGGTTCGTTGATCGGCGCCGAGCGGGCCGATTTTTGAGAAGATAGTTACGTTTATGGCAATTGCCGAAGATCGCCGGCGGCTGTCCACACGCCTCAACGTCCTGAGGGTCGTGCTTGGCGTCGCTTTCGGTCTTCTGGCCTGCGGGTTCTGGTTCTTCCAGGTGGTGCAGCACGCCAAGTTCAAGGAGATGGCGGAGAACAACCACCAGCGCACGCTGACGCTGCGCGCGCCCCGCGGCGTGATCTTCGATCGCACCGGCCGGCTGCTGGTCGAGAACCGCAACTCCTTCAACATCTCGATCGTCCGCGAACACACCAAGGACATCGATCGCACGATTCGCGTGCTGACGCAGGTCACCGGCGCCGACGAAAAGGCGATTCGCGAAATCGTCGAGCGCCATCGCCGCGAACCGAGTTACCGCCCGATTGTCGTGATTACCGATGCGACGCTCGCGCAGGTCGCCGCCGTCACCGCCCGCCGGCTCGATTTCGAGCTGCCCGACGTGATCGTGCAGGAAGTGCCGACGCGCGAGTATCCGGACGAAGCGATGGCCGCGCACCTCATCGGCTACGTCGGCGAAGCGAACGAAGATCAGATGGTGTCGGACGGCGTAAGTACCGGTTCGATCGTCGGCCAGTTCGGAATCGAGCGGGTCTACAACAAGCTGCTGATGGGCGAGGACGGCGCCAAGCGCGTGGTCGTCAACAGCATGGGCCGGGAAATGCGCACGCTCGAGGAGGTGCCGCCGCAGCAGGGCCGCCGCGTGCAGCTGACCGTCAACTACGCGATGCAGAAGGCCGCGGAAGACGCCTTCCGCGCCTACGGCTATTGGGGATCGGCCGTGGTGCTCGAACCGAAGACCGGCGAGGTACTGACGCTCACGAGCATGCCCGCGTTCGATCCGAATGATTTCGCCACCGGCATCGACCGCGTGACGTGGCAGCAGCTCAACACCGACAAGCTGCGTCCGTTGCAGAACCGCGCCATCCAGGGCCGCTATCAGCCGGGATCGACGTTCAAGATCGTGGTGGCGACGGCCGCGCTCGAGGAAGGCGTGATCACGCCGGAGCGAACGATCTATTGCCCCGGCGGCGGCACGTTCTACGGCCGCTTCTTCCAGTGCCACCTCAAGGGCGGCCATGGCCACGTGAGCCTGCGGAACGCGATCGAGAAATCCTGCAACACCTACTTCTACACCGTCGGCAACATGCTCGGCGTCGACAAGATGTACAAATGGTCCGAGAAACTCGGCCTCGCGTTGAAGAGCGGCATCGATCTGCCGAACGAGCAGGAAAGCATCGTGCCGTCCACGGAATGGAAACTGAAGCGGACCGGCGAGCGGTGGTATCCAGGTGAAACCATTTCGGTGGCGATCGGCCAGGGGCAACTGGCGGTGACGCCGATGTCGATGGCGGTCATGATGGCCACCGTGGCGAACGGCGGGACGCGCGTCGTGCCCCGCATCGTGAAAGCTTACGACGAAGGTCAGGGCTGGAAGACCGTGGAACATTCGCCATCGCCGTATGCGCCGTTCGTGATGAAGCCGGAAACCATGTCTGCGGTGCGCGACGGCCTGTGGCTCGCGGTCAACGGCGCGGGCACGGCCGGCCGCGGCCGGATCGTCGGCCGAGACGTTGCCGGCAAGACCGGCACGGCCCAGGTGATTTCGCTGCAGGGCAGGGAGCGGGCGCGCGGCAAGACCGATCAGGATTTACGCGACCACGGCTGGTTCGTGTTCATGGCGCCCAAAGACAACCCCGAGGTCGCGGGCGTGATCTTCGCCGAGCACGCCGAGCACGGCTACTTCGGTGCGACCGTGGCCAAGCACGTCATCGAGACCTATTTCGCGCAGCGCGACGGGCTGCCGCTGCCGGTGATCGCGCCGCCACCGCCCCCCGCGCCGGCCGCGCCGGCCCGCGTCGTGACTACCACGCCGGCGGAGCCTCGCTGATGTTCGAGCGGCGCCTCTACCATCACATCGACTGGCTGCTGATCGTTGCGGTGCTCGCGATCTCCGCGCTCGGCCTCTCGATGATCTACAGCACCACCGGCGGCGCCGGGCGCGTCTACTGGACGCAGGTCTACGCGCTGGGGCTCGGCCTGATGGCGATGGCCGTGTGCCTGATGTTCGACTATCGATCGCTCGCCGATAAGTCGCATTGGATCTATCTCGGCATGATGCTGCTGCTCGTCGGCGTGCTGTTTTTCGGCGCGGTCCGCGGCGGCTCGCGCCGCTGGCTCGATCTCGGCGTGTTCAACCTGCAGCCGTCGGAATTCGCCAAGGCGACGCTGGCGCTGATGCTCGCCAAGATGCTCGGCGAGGAGCGGCGTCCGGCGCTGACCAACAACGACCTGTTCATCGCCGCCACGCTCACGGCGGTGCCGTTCCTGATCATCGCCCGCCAGCCCGACCTCGGCACGGCGGTCACGCTGCTGCCGATTCTGTTCGTCGTGGCGTACGTGGCCGGCATGCCGATGAAGTACATCTATGTTGGCGCGCTCGTCGCCGTGCTCGCGGCGCCGATCGCGTACAAGTTCGCGCTGCAGGATTACCAGCGCGAGCGCATCTCGACCTTCCTCGATCCGGCGCAGGACCCCCGCGGCGCCGGCTACCAGCAGATTCAGGCCCGCATCACCGTCGGCTCCGGCGGCACATGGGGCAAGGGATTCATGGAAGGCACGCAGGGCCAGCTGCGCTTCCTTCCCGTTGCGCACAACGACTTCATTTTCTCGGTGCTCGCCGAGGAGCAGGGGTTGGCCGGTGTGCTCGTCGCGCTCGGTTTGTATTTCTTCGTGATTATGCGTGCGCTCGATGCGGCCCGGCTGGCCAAGGACCGACTCGGCGCCTATTTAGTGCTGGGCGTGCTCAGTAGTTTCACGTTCCAGGTCATCTACAACATCACCATGTCGGCGGGTCTGGCGCCGGTCAAGGGGCTGACGCTGCCGCTGATGAGTTATGGCGGCTCCTCCATGATCGCGACGCTGGCCGGATTCGGGCTCATTCTCAACGTCAGAATGCGCCGTTTTACGAACTAGCCCATGCCGATCATGACGGGACCCGTGCGCCGGGAACCGGGAACCGGAAATTCCGGATCCCGGATCCCCGATCCCGGATCCCGGCTTCCCCAGAGATTCCTTCATGAACAAGGAAATGATCATCTCCTCCAACGGCCACGAAACTCGCGTGGCCATCCTCGAAGACGATCAGCTCGCTGAACTTTTCGTCGAGCGCGAGCAGAATCGCGGCGTGGTCGGCAATGTCTACAAGGGCCGGGTGTCGAAAGTCCTGCCCGGCATGCAGTCGTCGTTCGTCGACATCGGCCTCGAGCGCGACGGCTTCCTCTACGTGTCGGACGTCATCGCCAACCTCGATGAGTACGATTCTGACGAGGACACGGAGGTGCCGGCGTCAAAGACGAACGGTGCCAACGGAGAGGGCACGGAGGGATCGTCGGCGCCGCCCGAGCGGCGTCGTGGCCGCGACGGCCGGGGGCGCGAGCGCGACGACAAGGATCGCGCGCCGGAACCCAAGATCGAAGAGCTGCTGAAAGAAGGGCAGGACGTGATCGTCCAGGTCGCGAAGGAGCCGCTCGGCACCAAGGGCGCGCGCCTGACCTGCCACGTCACGCTGCCCGGCCGCTTCCTCGTCTTCATGCCGACCGTCGATCACATCGGCATCTCGCGCAAGATCGACAGCCGCGACGAGCGGACGCGCCTGCGCGGCATCGTCCGCGAGTTCCGCGAGCAGCATAACTTCAGCGGCGGCGTGATCATCCGCACCGCGGCGTCGGGCCGCTCGAAGGAAGACATCCTCGCCGACCTGAACTACTTCTACAAGATCTGGGTCGACATGCGGCAGCGCGGCGAGCAGCGGCGCTCACCGGTGACCGTCTACCAGGAACCGAGCCTGGTCGCCAAGCTGCTGCGCGACCTGCTGACCGACGACTACTCGGCGATCCGCATCGATCACCCGGTCGAGCACCAGCGCGCGCTCGAGTTCATCGGGCGGATCATGCCGAACCTCGCCAACCGGGTGAAGCGCTACGACAAGGACTTCCCGATCTTCGAGGAGTATGGCGTCCAGGCGGAGCTGGACAAGGCGCTGCGCAGCAAGGTGTGGCTGAAGTCGGGCGGCTCGATCGTCATCAACCAGACCGAAGCGCTGGTCGCGATCGACGTCAACACCGGCCGCTACGTCGGCAAGAAGACGGCCGGCCGCCTCGAGGACACGATTATCAAGACCAACCTCGAAGCGGCGAAGGAGATCGTCCGGCAGATCCGCCTGCGCGACCTTGGCGGCATCATCGTCTGCGACTTCATCGACATGGAGGAGAAGAAGAACCGCCAGAAGGTGTTCCAGGGGGTGGAGCAGGAACTGCGCAAGGACCGCGCGCCGTCAAAGGCGCTGCAGGTCTCGGACTTCGGCCTCGTCATCGTGACGCGCAAGCGCGTCAAACAGAGCCTCGAGCGTGTCCTCACCGAGCCGTGCCCGTACTGCACCGGCGCCGGCACTATCAAGTCGAGCGCCACCGTGTGCTACGAGATCCTGTCGGAAGTAAGGAAGGTCGGCTCCGATCTCGACGGACCGGGCGTGCTGCTGCGGGTCAACCCCGATATCGCCCGCGCGTTGCAGGAAGAAGAGCGCGGCGTGCTGAAAGATCTCAAGCACATGCTGCAGAGGGACGTCATCGTGAAACCTGACGTCCACCTGCATCATGAGCAATTCGACGTGATGTCGATAGGTGGATAGTCCCCGCTATGCTTTTGCCGGCGGCATGTGGATCAGGTAGTGGACGCCGCCACGATTGATCCACACGCGCACGTAGTCATCACCCTTGAGCATCTCGACGCGGGCGCTGCCGCTGCCGGCGCGCGGGAGGTTGTCGGGGCCGGGCATCAGGTCCTTCAGTTCCGCCTGCGGGACGATGCTGACGACCTCGCGGCCGGCGACCTTGCCGCCCTGCAGGAACTCGACCCAGCGTTCCATCTTGATGCCTGCCGCCGGGGGTGCCGCTTCCTGGGAGGTCAGGCGCACCTGATACGTGCCAGCCTTCAATGGCTTGCCGTCGGCCATCACGCTGTGCGTCAGGCGCACGCTGCCGAGAGCCGTCTCGCCGGCAGGCACCTGGCCCTGCTGGGCTGACGCGAGGCCAACGGCCAACGTGCTTACCAGAATTGCTGCAAATCCGAACTTCATGTTGAGTTCTCCTCCGGCGCTCATTATGCCAGAAGAGTGCCATTCGACTCGATGCAGACAGGCCTGCGGCCTGTCTGCATCTCGCCCATGGCAGGCCACTCCCAGCAGGCCAGTTGAGCTGGCCAGCGCAACCCGCGTTGGGAACTGCCTTACTTCTTTGAGATAACTACAGACCCGCTGTGGCTGCGGACCGACAGAATGGCGCTCGCATCGCCAAACGTGCCGCGGATGGCCCGGGTCGAGCCACGGCGCTCGCGCTCGGTGCGTCCAACGGTACGGAGGGTCACCGGCACGTCGGAGCGGACGCTGCCGCTGAACGTGTCGGCATCGAGCTCGAAACCGGTGTTGCCATTCAGCACGACGTGGACGTTGCCAGAGTGCGAGGTGAACTCGTAGCGGCCGCCCTTGGCGAGCGGCGCGTCGAACTCGATGTTGCCCGACACGGAACTGGCCTCGACCCGCTCGATCTGTGAGCCCGAGAGCCGCACGTCGCCGCTGACCGAACCGGCTTCGAGCGTCCGCACTTTCAGGCCGGTGCCGATCACCGTGCCGCTGACGGTGCCGAGAACCAGCGCGGTCTCGGTGCCGATGTCGCGCGCGATCACGTCGCCGGAGACCGTCTTGGCGACGGCCACGTTCGGGGTGTTGGTGATGGTGATGTCGCCGCTGACCGCCTCGGCGCGCACTTCGCCGCGCACGTTCGACACGGTCAGATCGCCCGACACCGACTTCAACGCCACGGCAATCCCGGCGGGCACGGCGATCACGTAGTCGACGCTCGCCGAGATGCTGTTGCCGCGCGTCGTGTTGCGGCGCGGATAGATGGTGCGGACTTCGACGCGGCCGTTGAAGTTGTTGACGTCGATACGCAGCGCGTCGAGGATGCGCTTGGCCTCGTCCGGATCGCGATGCCGCACGCGCTTGGTGGCGTCGATCCGGATCTCCGAGCCGCCGCCGCCGGTCACGCGCACGTCGCCGGACAGGTGCGACAGATCGAGCACGCCGTCGTTGCCGACCTTGATGGTCTGCGTGAACTTGTCGACCTGCTCGGGGCCCTGCCGGGCCTCGCTATAGCGATCGAGCCACAGGCCGCGCGGGTGCTCGTCGAGCGTGAGACCGCGAAGGGTGACGGCGGCGCGCGCCGGCGCCGCCACGGCGAGCACGGCGCCGATGATCAGGAGGGTCAGGAATCTCATCCGCATACGCAACTTATTGCGACAGGGTCTGGACACGGCGCCCTGCCTCGGCTTGATTGCCCTTTCGCATTTCGTTGATGAGCTCGACGGTCTGCTGCAACAGCGCCACCTTGGTGCGCAGCGCACTGAACAGGCCGTCCTGCGCATTGGTACTCGAGGGTTGCAACTTCAGCGCCGCCCGGCTCTCGGTGATGGCCTGGTCGATCACGCCGAGGTTCTTCTCCAACACCGCGGCCACCTGCGGATCGAGCTCGCCCGTGTCTTTGTTGGCGATGGTCTGCAGATCGTCGATCGCCTTCTGATAATGCTGTTCGGCAGCCTCGAACTCCGCGGCCACCGATTCCACCGTCACTTCGGGGGCGGGGGCCGCCCCGTCGCCGCCGTTGGCTACGTCGCCTGGTGCCGCGCTGCGATTCATCAGCGGCAGCAGTCCGATCGTCGTCGCGAGGATCAGCGCGGCCGCGGCGCCGAGCCATACGGGCCATCCACCTTCGCGAAGGCTTCTGCGGACCGCCCCCGGCATCATCAAGACGCCGCTCTTCGGTGCGGGTTCAGCGGCGACCGCAGCCTGCAACTTCGACCACACCGCCATTGCGGGCTCGCGGCGATCGAGCATGAACGCCGCGGCGCGAATGCTGCGGAGGTCGCTGAGCAGCGCGCGGCACTCGGCGCAGGCCTCGACATGCCGCTCGATCTCGCGCTGCTGGGCGGAGTCGAGACGTCCGTCGACGAGGTCGACGAGCACGTCAGTTTGCAGGTCTGCGCACTTCATATCAGCAATCAGCAATCAGCAATCGGCAGTCGGCAATCAGCAATCAGCAATCGGTCAGCTTTCTTTCTTCGATCCGTGTGCCAAATACCAACGAATTCTCATCCTGGCCTTGTGCACCTGCGATTTCGACGTCCCTTCCGAGATGCCGAGCATCGCGCCCACTTCCTGATGCCCGAACCCTTCCACGTCGTGGAGCAGGAAGGCCGCACGGCAGGCCGGCGGCAGCGCCTCGATCGCCCGCTCGAGATCGATGCGACTCACCGAACCCACGAGCGGCACCGGCGAGGCGACCGGCGGCGCGTCGGGCTCGTCGAGCGAATCGGTCTGCTGGCCCATCCGCGTCTGGCGGTTCCGCAGCACGTCCAGACAGTGGTTCATGGCCAGCCGATACAACCACGTGCCCAGCGACGACTCTCCGCGGAAGCTTCCCAGCTTGCGATACGCCAACAGGAAGATGTCCTGGAGCAAATCGTCCGCATCGCCGTGCGTACCAATCATCCGGCTCGCCAGATTGTAGAGCCGGGTTGCATGCTGCCGGTACAGGGCCTCGAAGGCCGACCCGTCTCCCGACCGGATACGCCCGACCAGTTCGAGGTCGGCGTTTCTCACGTCACCTGTAGGGTTAGACGGGGACACGCGAGGGGACGTTGATACAGCGGGTGCCAGAGCCGTGCCTCACGTCCCAACAGACGTGTCAGGGGGCCTAATGGTTCGTATTTATTTCACCTTTCCGTCTTGGCGGCCTTTGGCCGCGCCGGCGCGACCTCGCCGGAGCCCCTTCTGGGCGGAGAGGGCCAGCGCATTTTCGTGAAGCCCACTACGCGCGCCGGCGTCACGGTCAGGCCCTCGGCGGCGAGTAACGACCGCTTTAACGCGATGTTGGAATAGCCGCCGAGGCGGCCGCCGGCGGCAATCACCCGGTGGTAAGGCAGGCCGGGACGGTCGGCTTCCCGGAGGACATTCCCCACCGCCCGTGCCGCGCCCGGACGTCCGGCCAGCCTGGCCACATCTCCGTAGGTCGTCACTCGTCCTACGGGAATCCGCGACACCACGGTCAGGACCCTTCGCTCGAATGGCGTCATCGCCCGATGGTGATCTTGAAACGGAAGCTGGTGCCGCCGAGGTTGGTTTCGTCGAATTCGGCGGAGACTCCGGCTTCGCCGATCGCGTCAGGCACTGAGGTCCAGATGACCTCACCGGCCAGGCCGAGCCAGCGCATGATGCGATACTCCGCGCCGCCGCCGAGGTGCACGCCGTTGAAGCGCTCGTCGATGGACTCGGCGGTCGCGGCGAACTCCGACGTTTCCGTGTAGCCGTACGAGGTGTAACCACCCAACACGTAGGGATGGAATTTCGGTGCCTGACGGATCCGGAACTGCCAGCCGGCGCTCAGCTCCAGCGGCGTAATCGTGATCTCCAGTGGAATGCCGAGCGGAAACTCCGCTCCGCCAGACACAAAGACGCGCTCGCCGTCGCCGCGGAAGCGCCAGGCTCCGACATCGACGAACAGGCCGCCCAACGGCAACCCGACGCGCGCGCCACCGCCGACGATCGTCCCGCTGGGCTCGCCGAGGATCACCTCGAAGCTGTCGGCGGCGGTGAAGTTCATCAACCCGACCATCGCGTAGCCGTTGATCGAAATGCCCCGCGACGGCGGCGGTGGCGGGCTGGGTTTCGGTTTCGCCTGTGCAAAGGCGTCGTTGGCGCCACCGAGAAGAAGGCAACTGAGTAGAAGGCATACCGCGAGCGTACGAGCCATCGTGACCGCTGTTGAATCCGTGTCTAATCGGTGTCTAATCGGTGGCCTCATCGGGCGAGACCGAGCCCGCGCAGCGTGGCGCGCGGGTTGATCAGCCCGTAGCCGTATTGGTCGTCCCGGCCCGCGGCGCCCTGGTCGGTGGCGAACCGTTTCATGGCCGCTTCGATCGCCGCGGGACTCGTGAGGCCCTGCTGCATCAGCAGCGCCGCGAAGCCCGACACGTGCGGCGTGGCCATCGACGTGCCCTGGAAGTAGTAGTACGCGAAGGCATCCGCGCGCGGCGGTCCGTACTGCGATACCGGCCGCTCGTAGGTCTCGAGCAGGTCGAGATCGAGCGTCTGCTGGAGGATGCCCGCGGGTCCGCCGCCCTGCCGCTGATCGCCGCCCGGCGCGGAGATCTCCACGAACGATCCGGTGGTCGAGTAGTACGCGAGGTTGAGCGTGCGTCCCACGGCGCCGACCGCGATCACGCCATCGATCTCCGGCGCGACCTGCGCGAAACGATTCGGCTGGTTCCCCTCGTCGCGCGTGTTGCCAGAGGCAATGGCAACAAAGCAGCCGCGCTCCACCGCGTAGCGCAGTGCGCTGGAGACCACCGGCGACGGTCCACCCTCGGTACGGCCCAGGCTCAGATTGATGACCTTGGCGCCGTTATCCGCCGCGTAGCGAATCCCTCGCGACAGCAGATCATCCGTTGGCGCGTTCGGGGCGCCGAAAATCTCATCCCACAAGGCGGGGATCACCTTCACGGGCATCAGCCGCACGTTGTAGGCCATGCCGGCGACGCCGTTACTGTTGTTGGTGAGCTGTCCGATGGTGCCGGCGACGTGCGTGCCGTGGCTATCGAGATCGACCGGCAGATCGTCGTTCCAGATGAAATCGCGGGGCGCGACGAAGCGCGACGATCCGGACGGTCCAAGTTCAGGTGCGGCGGCGAACGGCACGTCGACAATCCCCAGCGGTGGATAGTCGCGCCCGTTCAGCTCGAAGGAGAAGGTCGATCGATAGCGGACCGTGGCGGTGCGAAATGCCATCCCGGTATCGAGCACCGCGACGATGATGTCGCTCGTCGCGCCGGGCTGGATGTCCCATGCGCGCTCCATGTCGATGGCCGGGAAGTTCCACTGATTGGGGTAGAGAGTGTCGTTCGGCCGCGACATCGCATAGATGCGATAGCGCGGCTGCGCGTACTCGACATCCGGACGCGCGCGCATCGCGGCCGCGGCCGCTTCCGGATCGCTCGTCGCCGGAATCGACAACACGTCGAAGTCGTCCGGGTCGTCCTTGAACTTGACGATGATCGAGCCGGGCACGTAGGGCAGCCGACCGCTGCCGTCCTTCACGACGCGCTCGGCATCGGCGCGGGCCCGCGCGCGGCGCGGCGGATCCTGATCGCGCAGCCCGCGGTCCATTGCCGGCAACCCGTAGTCCTGGACTACGGCGCGCGCGGCCGGCGATTGCACGAACTGCCCCTGGGCGGCCGCGGTGTACAGGCCGATCACAGCCGCGACGGCCGCCAGATACTTCATCGCCTCATGTTAGTTAAAAGTGAAAAGTGAAAAGTGAAAAATCAGAGATACGTCAGAGGATCGATGCCGTAGGCGGCGGGATCGAGCGACGCGGTGACGGACTTGGGGCCGGCGGTTTCCGGTTGCACCTCGAACAGGTTGATCTCGAACGGGAACTCCAGGCGCTCGCCGGTGCCGGTCATCACGACCTTGACGCGCGGCTTGAAGGGATCAGGCGCGTGCACCGCCATGACCACTGCGAGCGCGCCATCGTCGAGCCGCACCAGATTGCCCGGCGGGTAGATGCCGAGCAGCTGCGTGAAGCGCCGCACCAGGTTCTGATCGAACTGGTGGCCGTCATTGCGCTTCAGCACTTCGAGAATGCGGTCGGAGGGGAACGCCTGCTGGTAGGCGCGCTGCGAGCGCATCGCGTCGTAGACATCGGCGATGCCGCACAGCTGCGTGCCGATGTTGAGCGCGCCGCGCTTGACCCCGAACGGATAGCCGGTACCGTCGATGCGCAGGTGGTGCTCGAAGGCAATCACGGGCGCCACTGCCGGCATCTCCGGCGTGCGGCGCAGGATCTCGGCGCCGTCGACGACGTGCATCCGCATGATCTCGAACTCAGCATCGGTCAGCTTCTCCGGCTTGTTGAGGATCTCGGTGGGCGTGCGCACCTTGCCGATGTCGTGCATCAGGGCGGCGAGGCCGAGCTCCCGGAGCGGCGTGCCGTCGATGCCCAGCGCGCGCGCCTGCGACATGGTCAGCACCGACACGTTCACCATGTGGGTGAACGTGTAATTGTCGTAGTTCTTGAGCGCGGTGAGGGCGATGAGCGCGGTGCGGTTGGCCGACACGGCCTGCGCCAGCGAATCAACCAGCGCGCGCGCCGCCTTGGGATCCGGCGTCCCCTCGGTCTTCGCCATGTCCCATACCGAGCTGGCGATGTTGGTGGCATCGCCGTAGAGCCGGCGGATGGTGGCAACGTCGGCGGCGGATTGCTCCTTCTTCTCCTCGGTCTGGATGCGGCCGACGCGAATGTGCGGCAGCGTGTTGAAGGCCGCCAGCGGGTCCGCCGGTTCGGCGGTGGGCCCGGCCTGTCCCGGCCGACGCTCGGGATGCGCGATGGTCATCGCCAGCGTCTGGAGCTCCTCGGCCGTGACCCCGCGGTCGAACACGATGCGCTCGATGCCGAGAGTCTTGAATCGCCGGATCATTTCGCCCATCGACTCGGCCGCCTTGGGCAGCGGAATGTCGCCGACGATGATCTCGTTGCCGATGATGCCGACCGCGATCGACGGCTGCTCGTTGAGCAGCTGGGTCATCGCTTCGTTGAGGCTGTCGAAGGCGCGCTGCACCAGCGGGTGCGAGGGCGCGTACAGCTGCGCGCCGCGCAACGCGGCGCCGAGACGGCGCATGAAGTCGTCGGCGGCGCGAAGGCGCGCGAGTTGCTCGCTCACTGCGCGCTCCGCGGTGCGGCGCGGCGCGGAACTGTCCGGCTTGTCGGCGCGCGACATGATCTCCGGCGCGGGGCATGACGCCGCTTACGTTTCGCGGGTGGCGCCCGCAGCGATGATCTTCGTGCCCTGCCTCGGCGGCATCAGCCACAACGAGGCCGAGTTCAGTTCCAAGGAACAGTGCGCCGCGGGTGCGCAGGTGCTGCTTCAGGCTGTGCTGGAC
>JALDXK010000092.1:0-13999 GCA_032155105.1 Acidobacteriota bacterium | reverse complement strand
CTGCCGTTCGACGCCGGTGGCGGCGTCGGTGAGATACACCGAAATCTCCGCGGCCTCGAGCCAGCGATCGAGCATGCCTTGCACGTTCACCGAGATGAGCAAGAAGCCGCCCAGCGTGACGAACGCGATGGCGATGGTGCCAATCGAGACCAGCGCGGATGTTCCGGCGCGACGCAGGCTGGCGAGCGCCTCTTCGAAGGCATAGGCGATCACAACAGCGGCTCCGCGGCGCCGGCGAGGTGGCCGAGCTCGAGCTGGATGACGCGGCGGCCCACCCACTTGATCAACTCGCGATCGTGCGTGGCCACGAGCACGGTGGTGCCGCTGGCGTTGATGTCGCGAAACAGGTTCATGATTTCGAGCGACAGATCAGGATCGAGATTGCCGGTGGGCTCATCGGCCAACACGATGTGCGGTTCGTTCACGAGGGCGCGGGCCACGGCCACGCGCTGCTGCTCGCCGCCCGACAACTCCAGCGGGTAGGCGTTGTGCCGGTGCTGGAGGCCGACCCACTTCAACACCTGGTAGGTGCGGCGGCGCTGTTGCTCGACTGGCTGGCCGAGCACCTTCAGCGCGAATGCCACGTTCTCGAAGATGGTCTTGGACTGGATCAGCTTGAAGTCCTGGAAGACGAAGCCCACCGTGCGTCGATAGGCCTGCACCTCCGCCGGGGCGAGCGTCGAGAGATCGCGGCCGGCGACGATGACGGCACCTTCGGTGGGTCTCTCCTGCAGCAGCAGCAAGCGCAACAGCGTGCTCTTGCCGGCGCCGCTCGGGCCGGTGAGAAACGCGAACTCGCCTTTCTCGACCTTCAACGACAAATCGCGAAGCGCGTAATCTTCGCGACCGTAAATCTTGGTCACAGCCTGCGTTTCGATCACGGCCGGTAGTCTACTAGCTTCAGTCGCACTCGGCCGAATCCGCCGGTGACGTCCGCCTGCAGCGGCACGCGCCGCGCGTCGGCGCTGATCCAGATGGTGGCCTCGACGGCCTGGCGCCGCTGCACGCGGGTGGTGAAACGCGGCTCCACGCGGTAGGCGGCCTGCGCGCCGCCGAATGCCTGCACCATTTCCTGCAGCGGTCCGACGGCCAGCGTCGCCTTCATGTTGCGGCCGCCCTCGTTGATCGGCATCTCGAAGGTGGCGCCGGCGGCCAGCGGCAACGTGCGCACGTACCAGAGCGCCGCCAGCGCATCACGCGCGTGCGCCGTGAGGGGGAGCGCCATGGCGGTGGACTCGCGCGCCTCCGGCGCGCTGTCGGCCGACCGCACGTTGCGGTTCTCGTGGTCGTAGGCAAACACCCGGTCCACCGAGCGCCGCCCTTCGCGCAGGAAGCGCTGGTGCAGCAGCGGCAACAGCCCGGCGGTCGTCGACGTGCGGAACCGATCGCGCGCGTCGAAGAACCGCGACACCCACGGTGCGGTCTCGGCCGTGGCTTCGAACGCCCACGCCGCCGCGTGGTTGATGCCGGCGTCGTCGGGTGTTGGCTTCACCACCGACAACACAATCGTGCCGGCCGCCAGATCGAGCGGCCCGGTCAGCCACTGCACCGCGTAGGTCGCGGTCTCTCCCGCCCCGAACGGCGCGTGCCCAGGCGCTGGAGGCGCGAGGGCCTCGACGTCGTCGAGCGCCGCCTCATTCGTCTCGGTCCACACCAGCTCGTAAATGGTGTCGTCGCCGAAGGTCTCGCGCTCGACGTAGGGCGAGTCCGGCGCGTCGGCACCGCGAATCGGTTCCGGCGCCACCACGAATTGCACCTCGAGCTCGCGGAGCGTCGCGCGCGCGTCGATGGAGGCGGGATCCGCCATGGCATCGACCACCGACGTGAAGTAGGCCGGCCGCTGTCCTGAATAGCCGTTGACGATCGGCCGCCCGTGCTCGAGCGCGCGGACCATGAAGACGGAGTTCTCCTTGTCGTGCGTCAGCGGCAGGTACAACACCGCACCGCGGCCAGGCTGCTCGTGCAACCACCGCCCGGCCGGCGTGCTGGTGGCGGGCGCGGGCGCCAGTGCGAGCGGCGCGTTCACGTACTCACTCATCATCAGCGCCCCGAGCATCGCGACCAGTGGCACGCTGAGCCGCGCCTTGGCGATGCCGATGGCCGCCAGCACGCAGCTCCCCATCACGGCGACCACCGCGAATCGCGCCGGGGCGCGAATCGCCTGGAATCCGAAAACCACGTCGGCCGTCCACGCGTAGATGCTGCGTGCGCCATCGGGCCCGAGCGACAGCACCGCGCCGACCACCACGAGTACCGCAGCCGTCGCTACCGCCGGCCGCGCGTCGGTGCGCCAGCCTTTGGTAGCGCCGAACGCGGCGAGACCGATCAATACGAGACCCGGGAACATCTGGTGTTCGTTGTTGCGCCGATCGCGCGCGCCGTCGACGGGCGGACGCGGCAACAGCAGCCCGTGGCTGCCGTAGAGAAAATTCTGGTGCGGCACCTGCGTGTAGCTCTGCAGCGCTGCCGCATTCTGGGACGCTTCGAAGAGATTGCGGCCGAAGCCTTCGCGTTGCTGTGTGACCCAGTAGGGCCACGCCACCGGCGCGACGACGAACGCGCCGACCACCGCTGCCACGGCAAGGCGCGTCCAATATCGCGTGCCCCGCCACTGACCCGTCGTCCAGCCGAGCGACACCGCGCCGGCCGCGATCGCGATGGCCGACATCACGCCGTAATAGACCGACGACACCGCCTGCAGCCCGGCGAGCAGGCCGAGCCACAGGGCGTCGCGCCATTGCCGCGCCGCGGCCAGACGATGCAACCCGAGCCAGGCGAGCGGCAGGAAGTACAGCGACTGCAGTTGCAGGTGCAGCAGGTGCGCCGTGCGATACGGCCAGCACGCCCACGCGAGCCCGGCGATCGCCGCGGCACGATCGGAGCCGGTGAGGCCCCGTGCGAGTACGTGCATCGCGAGGCCGCTCAGCGCGAGCGACGCGATCAGCAGGACGTTGTAGCAGAGCGTCAGACTGCCGGAGACCGCATACAGCGGCGCCAACACCAGCGACTGCAGCAGCAGGTGATCGGCGAACGTCAGGGTGCCGGCCGCGGGATGGAAGATGGCCGCATCGAACACGCGTCCATTCAACACGCTCAGCGGATCCGACAGCCAGGCCTTCATGCCCCAGCCGAGGATCCACAGGTTGAGATACGGATCGCCGGCGCTTTCAACGGCGCCGAGATGCGTCGTGAGGCTCGAGGCGAGCGGCCACGTCAGCACAACTGCCGCGACCAGATACAGGCCCGCCGCCCGGAGCAGCGACACCGACTACCCTATTGCTGCTTTCATCAGATCGGTGACGAGCTTGGGATCGCCCTTGCCCTTTGTTTCCTTCATGACCTGTCCGACCAGGAACTGGAACTTGCGATCCTTGCCGGCGCGAATCTCGGCCACGACGCGCTGGACGATCGGCTCGAGGCTGGACGAGTCGGAAATCTGCGCCAGGCTGTCGGAGGCGACGATGTCGGCCGCGCCGCGGCCGCTGTCGTACATCGTGGCGAACACGTCCTTCGCCACCGTCGAGCTGATCGTGCCCTTCTCGACGATCGCAATCAGCCCCGCGAGCGCCGTGGGCGCGATCGGGACCGCCTCGATGTCGATGGCGCGCTCCTTCATGTTGCGCAGCACCTCGCCCATCACCCAGTTGCTCGCCGCCTTCGGATGGCCCGAGACCGTCGCCGTCTCCTCGAAGTAGTCCGCGACCCCGCGCGTCTGCGTGAGCAGCGCGGCGTCGTAGGCCGGCAACGCGTACTGGTCGATGAAGCGGCGCCGCCGCTCGTCGGGCAGTTCCGGCAGCGCGTCGACGATGGCATCGCGGCGCTCCTTGGTGATCACCAGGGGCGGCAGATCCGGCTCCGGGAAGTAGCGGTAGTCGTGCGCCTCTTCCTTGCTGCGCATCGAATAGGTCTTGCCCTGCGCCGCGTCGAACAGCCGTGTCTCCTGCACGATCCGCCCGCCGTGATCGAGCACGTCGATGTGCCGGCCGATCTCGAACTGGATCGCCTTCTCGAGATAGCGGAACGAGTTGACGTTCTTGACCTCGGTCTTGGTGCCAAGCTTCGTCTCGCCCATCCGGCGCACCGAGACGTTGGCGTCGCAGCGCAGGCTGCCCTCGTCCATGTTGCCGTCGTTGACGCGCAGCCAGACGAGGATCTGCCGCAGCGTTTCGAAGAACGCCGCCGCTTCCTCGGCCGAGCGCATGTCGGGCTCGCTGACGATCTCGATGAGCGGCACGCCGCTGCGGTTGTAGTCGAGATAGGTCTTCCGATCGGAATCGGGAAAGCCCTCGTGCAGCGACTTGCCCGCGTCCTCCTCCATGTGGATGCGCGTCAGCCGCACGAACCTCTCGCCGAGCGATGCCGGTAGGGCCACGCCGCCGCCGGTGGCCAGCGGCTGTTCGTACTGGGAAATCTGGTAACCCTTGGGAAGGTCGGGATAGAAGTAATTCTTCCGCGCGAACACCGATCGCTCGTGCACGTCGCACCCGAGCGCGACGGCCGCCGTCACGGCCAGGTCAACGGCCTTGCGATTGAGCACCGGGAGGGCGCCGGGCAAGCCGATGCACACCGGACAGGCATGCGCGTTCGGCGCGGCGCCGAACGCGGTAGGACAACCGCAGAAGATCTTCGTGGCCGTGAGCAGCTGGGCGTGGATCTCCAACCCGATAACTGCCTCAAAGGAAAGAGACATGAAAGTGAAGAATTGAAAGTTAAAAGTTAAAAGTTAAAAATCAAGAGGTAATCCCAAAAACAAAGCCACTTGTTTTCAACTTGGCATTTTCAACTTTTAACTTACTTTCGGACCGGCAGCAACCACCGCTGCGTCGGCGTCCGCGAAGTTCGTCTTGAAGTTCTCCACGAACATCCGCGCGAGCTTCGCGGCCTGCTGATCGTAGGCAGCCTTGTCGGCCCACGTCCCGCGCGGGTCGAGCACCGTCTCGGGCACACCGGGGCACGAGGTCGGGACGTCGATGTTGAACACCGGATGCCGCTGGTAGGCGACCGTGTCCAACTGTCCCGACAACGCGGCGCTGATCATCGCGCGCGTGTACGCGATCTTCATGCGCGCGCCGATGCCGTAGGCCCCGCCGGTCCAGCCGGTGTTCACCAGCCAGACACGCGAGTGGTACTTCGCGATGCGCTCGCCAAGCTGGCGCGCGTAGACGTTTGGATTGAGCGGCAGGAACGGCGCGCCGAAGCAGGTGCTGAAGGTGGCGCTCGGTTCGGTGACGCCCTTCTCGGTGCCGGCCACCTTCGCGGTATACCCGGACAGGTAGTGATACATCGCGCCTTCCGCCGACAGCCGCGCGATCGGCGGCAGCACGCCATAGGCGTCGGCCGTGAGCATCACGATGTTCTGCGGATGAGCGCCGGAACCGCTTGGCACGGCGTTGTCGATGAACTCGATTGGATACGCGGCCCGCGTATTCTCGGTCAGCGACGCGTCGTCGAGGTTGAGTGTCCGGGTCGCGGGATCGATCGCGACGTTCTCGAGCACCGTGCCGAAGCGGCGGGTGGTGGCGTAGATCTGCGGTTCGGCCTCCGCCGAGAGACGAATCGTCTTCGCGTAGCAGCCGCCCTCGAAGTTGAACACGCCGCGATCGCTCCAGCCGTGCTCGTCGTCGCCGATCAACTGGCGCTGCGGGTCGCTCGACAGCGTGGTCTTGCCGGTGCCCGACAGGCCGAAGAACAGCGCCGTGTCGCCGGCGGCACCGATGTTGGCCGAGCAGTGCATCGACAGCACGCCGCGCAGCGGCAACAGGTAGTTCAGCACGGTGAAGATCGACTTCTTGTTCTCACCGGCGTACGACGTGCCGCAGATCAACACCTCGCGCGTGGCGAAGTTGACGACGATACCGACGTCGGCGCGCGTCCCGTGTCGCGCCGGATCCGCCTTGAACGTCGGCGCGGTCATCACCGTGAACTGAGGCTGGAAGGCCTGGAGCTCCGCGGCCGGCGGCACGATGAACAGGTTGCGCACGAACAGGTTGTGCCAGGCGAACTCCTGGATGAAGCGCACCGGCAGCCGGAATTCCGGATCGGCGCCCGCATAGAGGTCCTGCACGAACAGCTCGGGCTGCGACTTCAGGTGGGCGACCATGTCACGACGCAAGACGTCGAAGAGCGCGGCATCAATGGGCTTGTTGACCTTGCCCCACCAGACCTGCGATTCACTCGACGGTTCCTTCACCACGAACTTGTCGTTGGGGGATCGCCCGGTGTGCGCACCGGTGCGGCAGACGAGGGGCCCCTCGAGCGCGAGGACCCCTTCCTGCCTGCGAATGGCGTGTTCGTAGAGCGCGGCCGCTGACAGGTTGAAATGGACGGGCTTCGTCGTCTGCACGCCGTGCGACTCCAGCCCCTGCCCCACCTGTGTCGTACTCATAGGACTAAGACTCCAAACTGACCGGCGCAAACGCCGGACGTATTGAAACCATCGATGGTAATGATGGGAAACAGGCTAAGTCAATATCGGCCACGGACTTGCCCTGACCCTGCTACACTACTCTCCTAGCCGTTCCACGGGCGGAACGTCACAAGTTGTAAACGCCCCGCGTGTCGGCCCAGTAAACAATGGCAGGACAGCCTATCGCTGACCTCGGCGCGCAACAGCAACCACGGTCGACCGACCATCCGTCGCCGGCCTCGGTTTTGGCCGCCGAGATCAAGAGCCTCGTCGAACACGGTAAACGCGACGAGGCCCGCGAGCGGTTTGGAGCGCTGGTCGCGCTCCTCCAGCGGCGCGCCCTGCGTATCGCGTTCCAGTATCTTCGCGATGCGGCCGACGCCGACGAGGCCGTGCAGGATGCCTTCGTGAAGGTGTTCCTGCAAATCGAGCAGTATCGCAGTGATTTGCCGTTCGAGTTCTGGTTTACGCGCATCCTGGTGAACGCCGCGCTCGATCGACTCAAGGCGCGCGGACGCCAGCAGCGCTGGATCAGCCACTCGACCGACGAGGACAACGGGCGCCCGGTCGAACAGGTGCCCGCCGGCGAGGCGTCGCACGAGCGGCGGTTGCTCGCCAAGGAACGCTGGGAGCAGGTCACCACCGCGGTGGCCGCGCTGCCCGATCGGCAACGGCTGGTGTTCACACTCTGCCACCTGGACGAGCGCACACCGGCTGAAATCAGCGCCGCGACCGGCATGAGCCAGGCCACGGTGCGTGTGCATTTGTTCCGCGCGTTGCGGAAGTTACGAGCGGTGTTGGGAGGAAAGGCATGAGCCCACGCGATATCAGGAAGACGGACGACGCCGCGCTCCTCGAGGTGTATCGAGCCGCTGCCTGCGCGGAGGCCGATGCGCATTTCGACGAGCGCGCGCTCGAAGCCCAACGCCACAAGATTCTTGGACGGCTGGCGCATCTGGGCCTTCCTGCGAGGGTGATCAGGTTCCCGCGCGCGACCTATGGCGAGTTGCCCACCACGGGCGTCAGTCGCCGCTGGCTCAGCGTCGCCGCGGCCGCGGGCTTGATCATCGGGTTGCTCGGCGGGCAGTTCGTCCACCTCATGCCGCAGCCGACGCGGCGCCTGGGGCCGATGGCCACCTCGATGGCGCCCAGCGCGCCGGTGTTGGCGCCGAGCTTCGTGCCCGCCTCCGCACCCATCGACGATGGCCTTCTCAGGGAGATTGATTACGCCGTGCAGTTGCGCAGCGCCGCGGAGCTGCGGGTGCTTGACGAGCTGACGCTCGACGACGACCAACCTTAACGGAAACCGGGACCCCGGAAACCGGGACCCGGCCGTCGCCAAACCACACAAAACTGCTCCGTACCGCGCTCGGCGAGCGAAGGTTGGCCGTAAACACCAGCTTCCGCGTGGTCGTAACTCAATGAGAAGCCATGAACACCCTTAAGTCATTCATTTGTCTGGTTTTGTCTGCGATTGTGATGGGTAGCGCCGCGCCGGCGGAGGCCCAGAGCTACAAGTGGTGGCAGACCGAGCGTTTCCAGAAGGAGCTCGCCCTGGCCGCCGAGCAGATCACCCGCATCGAAGGCATCTACCAGACCACCCAGCCGCTCCTTCGCGCACAGAAGGAAGCCTTCGATCGCCGCGAGGAGAAACTCTCCAAGGTCATCGCCGATCCGAAGTCGGATGAAGCCGGCGTGGTGCAGGCGACCGATCGACTCGAGGCGGCCCGCAACGAGATGAACCGGACCCGCACGTTGATGCTGTTCCGCATTCGCCGGGTGCTCAACGACGAGCAACTCCTCAAGCTGAATGCCCTCCACGATCACGACCGCAAGGAACGCGAGCGCCGCGAACGCGAGCGCAAAGGCAAGGGCCGCGACAACGACGGCGCCTGCCACTAAATACGTTCGCACCACCAAGGACCGAGAAGAAGATCCGAGCCATGAAGCGTTTCATCCGTCTTACCGCCGTTGCCATGTTCCTGGGCGCGCTGCCTGCCGCCGCAGAGCAGTCGCACACCGATCAGTCACGCACCGACAGCCTCGTCCAGCAGGCGATGCGCACCTACCAGCAGGGCCTCAGCGACCTGAGGGACACCGCTGCGGCGCAGCCCGACCCGGCGCGCCCGTATCGCGAGATGCGCCTCGAAGAGGCCGTGTCGCTCGCGCTCGAGAAGAACCTCGACATTCAGGTCGCCAAGCTCGAGCCGCAGTCGGTGGACTTCGTCGTCGCCGGATTCCAGAACCAGTTCAATCCGGTCCTCGCCTCCACGGTCGGCCAGCGCGACCTGTTCCAGCTGCCGACCCGCACCATCAACGGCGGCTCGCGCGTGAGCCAGGCGACCACCACCTACAACGCGTCAATCTCGCAGGAAACGAAGTGGTTCGGCGGGCAGTACAGCCTGTCGTGGAGCAACCAGCGGGTGGCCTCGACCGATGCGCTGGCGACCCGCAACCCGCTCTACACCACGGGCGTCGTGGCCTCGTACACCCAGCCACTGATCCGCGGCTTCAAGATCGACAACCTGCGGCAGCAGCTGTCGGTGAACCTGATCAACCGCGAGATCTCGGAAGAGAGCGCGCGCGCCACGGTCACGCAGACGCTGGCGAACGTGCGTAACGCCTACTGGGACCTGGTGTTCACGCAAAGCGCGGTCGACGTCGCGCTGCGCGCCACCGAGCTGGCCGACAAGCTGGTCGAAGACAACGAGGCGCGGGTCGAGGTCGGCACGCTCGCGCCGCTCGACATCGTGCAGGCGCAGGCCGAAGCCGCGACGCGGCGCCAGAACCTCGCCGCCGCTGAAGCCGCGGCACAGACCGCGGAACTCGCCCTCAAGCGCTTCCTCGTGAGCGGCACCGACGATCCGCTGTGGCGCCAGACCATCCGGCCGGTGGACCTGCCGCAACTGTCGCCGGCGCCGACCGACGTCGAAGGCGCGGTGCGCACGGCGCTCTCGCAGCGCACCGACCTGATCAACCTGCGGAAGAACATCGACTCGAACGACATCAACATCCGCTACTTCAAGGACCAGTCCATGCCGGCACTCGACGTGACGACCAGCTACGGCGCGCAGGGCCTCGGCGGTCCCGAGCTGGTGCGCTCGGGCAACGGCCTCGACGCCCCGGTCGGATCGATCCGTCCAGGCGGCTACTTCGACGCGCTGGGGCTGCTGCGCAACATCGACTACCCCAACTGGAACTTCAACGTCACGCTGACCTATCCGATGTTCGCCAGCCAGGCGACCGCGCAGCACGCGCGCGCGCGGCTGCAGCGGAACCAGAACCTGACGCGCATCCGCGCCCTCGAGGTGCAGGTCGCCGCAGAAGTCGCCAACGCCGCGCTGACGGTGCAGAGCAACCTGAAACGCGTGGAAGCCGCCACCGCGGCGCGCGAGCTGGCGCAGAAGCGGCTCGAAGCCGAGCAGAGCAAGTTCGACGTCGGCATGACGACCAACTTCTTCGTCGTGCAGGCGCAGCGCGACCTGCGCGACGCGGCCAACACCGAGCTGCGCGCCCTCGCCGACTACCGCAAGTCGCTCGTCAACTTCGAGCGCGCCCAGCAGTCGCCGGCGGGCGGCGGGGGCGGAGGCGGCAACTTCTCCACCACCGGCGGACAATAGATTTGAGATCTCAGATTTGAGAAGTCAGATTTGGTTCTTGCTGATTGCCGATTGCTGATTGCTGAAGGGATAGAGACGGTTCTTATATGCGTAAATGGGTGTTGGTTGCTCTAGTGGTAGCTGTCGCGGGTGGCGCCGGAATGTACTTCGGTGTTTTCACGCGTGGGAGCAGCGCCGCGGGGCCTGAAGGCGCGGGCGGCCCCGGCAATATGGGCGGCCAGCGGCCACAAGGAGGCGGCGGCGGGGGCTTCGGCCCCGGGGGCTTTGGTGGCGGCGGCAGTCCGCGCGTGCCGATGACGGTGGAGCTCGGCGCGGCCAAGCGCGGCGATGTGGCCGCGCACCTCACGGTGGTGGGCAACCTGATTGGCTTGCAGACTGTGGAAGTAGCGCCGCGCACGGGCGGCCGGTTGTTGAGCGTCTCGGTGCAGATGGGCGATCCAGTCCGCCGCGGTCAGGTCATCGCCAAAGTCGAAGATCGCGAGATCGCCGAGCAGGTGCGGCAGGCCGAAGCGTCGATGGAAGTGTCGAAGGCGACGATTCGCCAGCGCGAGGCCGACCTCAAGGTCGCCGAGCTCAACTTCGACCGCTCGAAGAACCTGTTCTCACGCCAGCTGCTCGCCAAGCAGGCGCTCGACGACGCCGAGTCGCGGTATCTCGCTGCCGTGGCGCAGCTCGACCTGGCCAAGGCCCAGCAAAGCCAGAACGACGCCCGCTTGCAGGAGCTCAAGTTCAACCTGCAGAACAGCGTGATCACCTCGCCCGTGGACGGCTTCATCGGCAAGCGCAACGTCGATCCGGGCGCGATGGTCAACACCAACGCCGCGATCGTGTCGGTGGTCGACATTTCGCGCCTGAAGCTCGTGGTCAACGTCGTCGAGAAGGACCTGCGCATGGTCACCGCCGGCGACGTCGGCGTGGTCGAAGTGGACGCGTATCCGGGCGAGAAGTTCAACGGCCGCATCGCGCGCGTGGCGCCGGTGCTCGATCCAGCAACACGCACCGCGTCGATTGAGATTGAGATTCCCAACAGCGACAACCGGCTCAAGCCCGGCATGTACGCGCGCATCTCGCTGACGGTCGAGGAGCGCAAGAACGCCCTGGTCGCGCCGAAGAACGCGGTGATCGACTTCGAGAGCAAGCGCGGCGTGTGGATGCCCAGCGAGGATCGGCGCGCGCAGTTCGTGCCGGTGACGCTCGGCATCGAGGGCCCCGACCACATTGAGATCCTTGCCGGGTTGAAGGAAGGCGATCGGTTCGTGACCACTGGCGCGGGCGCGGTGCGCAACAACGATCAGCTGATCATCGCCGGTGAAGGCGCCGGTGCGGCCCGGGGCGGGACCGGCGGCCCAGACGGAGCCGGCGGCAAGAAGTTTGGCGGCGGGCAGGGCAAGAAGTTCGGCGGCGAGGGCGGCGACGGCGCGCCCCGAAAACGACCGCAGCAGGGCCGGCAGTAGACAGCGACCGATAGCCCCGGCCTTCAGGCCGGGGTTCGGCGAGAGCAGCAACGGACGCACATATATGTCGATTCCACGTTTAGCCATCGAACGCCCCGTCACGATGTTCATGATTTCGGGCGTCATCATCCTCCTCGGCGGCATCTCGCTGACGCGCCTGCCGGTGGACCTGATGCCGGACACGCAGATGCCGACGATCACGGTCCGCGTCAACTACACGGGCGTCGGCCCGCTCGAGATGGAAGAGCTCGTCACGCGTCCGATCGAGCAGGCGGTGAGCGCCGTGGCCGGTCTCGAGCGTGTGGACTCGACCTCGTCGGAAGGCAACGCCAACATCCGCCTCAACTTCTCGTGGGGCACGGACCTCAGCGAGGCGGCCGACGAAGTCCGCACCCGCCTCGATCGCGTGCGCGGCCGGCTGCCGGAAGACGCCGATCCGCCGACGGTGTTCAAGTTCGACTCGACCTCGATGCCGATCATGGGCATCGGCGTCGAAGGTGACTTCGATCCGGTGACGCTCCGCGAACTGGCGCAGAACGACCTGTCGCCGCGCCTCGAGCGCGTCGCCGGCGTTGCCGCGGTGACCGTCAACGGCGGCCTGCGCCGCCAGATTCGCGTCGACCTGTCGCGCGAGAAGATCACCGCGCTCAACCTGTCGCCGGACCGGGTGATCCAGATTCTCCGCACGGAGAACCAGAACATTCCGCTCGGCGAGGTGAACGACGCCGACCGCACGCTGCTGCTGCGCAGCCCGGGCCAGTTCACCAACATCGAGGAAATCAGGAACATCGTGGTGATGACGCGTGAGGGCGTGCCGGTCTACATGCGCGACATCGCCGACGTGCGCGACACCACCGAGGATCGCCGGTCGTTCATGCGCATCAACGGCGTCAACGGCATCCGCATGCAGGTGACCAAGCAGTCGGGCACCAACACCATCCAGATCGCCGAAGGCGTGAAGCGAGAAGTCGCGCGCATCAACTCGGAGGTCGACGGCATCCGACTGCAGGTCCTCGACGACCAGTCACGGTTCATCGACCGTGCCATCCACAGCGTGCAGGAGCACGCGATGATCGGCGGCATCCTCGTGATCGCGATCATCTACCTGTTCCTGCGCGACCTGAAGTCGACCGCCATCATCTGCACATCGATCCCGGTGTCGGTGATCGGCACCTTCGCGCTGCTCTACTTCGGCGGCTACACGCTCAACACGCTGACGTTCGGAGGCCTGGCGCTCGGCATCGGCATGATTGTCGACGCGGCGATCGTCGTGCTCGAGAACACCTACCGCCACCTCGAGATGGGCAAGGACCGCATGACGGCGGCCATCGACGGGTCGGAGGAGGTGTGGTCGGCCATTCTCGCCTCCACGCTGACGCATATCGCGGTGTTCGTGCCGATGCTGTTCCTCACCGGCGTGTCGAGCATCATGTTCGGCCAGCTCGCCGCGGTGGTGTCGTTCTCGCTGGCGATGTCGCTGCTGGTCGCGGTGACCATCGTGCCGGTGCTGTGCTCGCGCCTGCTCGATCCGCCGCACGAGACGCAGGCCAAGGCCGGCGCGCTCAGCCGCAGGATCGATCGGTGGCTCAACCAGCTCGACGAGTTCTACGCCCGCATGCTGCATCTGGCGCTCGCGCACCGGCCGACCGTGTTCGCCACCGGCTTTGCGCTGTTCGCGGTGGCGCTCGTCCTGCTCGGCCGCATCGGCTTCGAGTTCCAGCCCCAGACCGACGAAGGCGAAGTGCAGGTCGACGTCGAGCTGGCTGTGGGCTCGCGCATCGAACGCACCGAAGCAGTGATCCTGGGCGTGGAAGAACGGATCAAGCAGCTGGTGCCGGAGGGCGTCCGCTTCATCACCCAGGCGGGTGGCGGTGGCGGCGGCTTCGGCGGCGGCTCGATGCACCGCGGCAACGTCAACATCCTGCTCGTGCCGCGCGACGAGCGCGACCGCAGCAACGAGCAGATCTCGATGATGCTGCGCCGCGAGCTGAGCGGCATTCCCGGCGTCATCGTGCGCGCCCGTCCGTCCGGCGGCCAGCAGATGCGCGGCATGGGCGGCGGCGGTGGCGACAGCCGCCTGTCGATCGAGATCCTCGGTCACGACCTCGAGACCTCGAAGGACATCGCGCAGGACCTCAAGACCCTGCTCGACACGACGCCGGGCATCGCCGATACGCGCCTGCAGCGCGAGGAAGGCCGCCCGGAGCTGGCGGTGCGCGTCGATCGCGACAAGGCCGCGCTGCTCGGCCTCACCGTGACCGGCGTGGCCAACACCATCCGCACCAACGTCGCCGGCTCGCAGGCGGCGATGTTCCGCGACGCGGGCAACGAGTACCCGATCATCGTCCGGCTGCGCGAATCGGATCGCGAGGAAGTGGCCGAAGTCGGCGACGTGCTGCTCAGCACGCCGAGCGGCCAGGTGTTGCCGGCGAAGAACGTGATGGTGATCGATCGCGGCACCGGGCCGGTGTCGATCGAGCGCAAGAACCAGGAGCGCGTCCAGCGCGTCAACGCCGAGA
>JALDXK010000091.1:0-14089 GCA_032155105.1 Acidobacteriota bacterium | reverse complement strand
CCTCAGCTACGCGGCCTCGGCGCACGACTGGGTCGAGCGGTTTCGACGATTTCCGAAAGACGGCGCGCGGCCGCTGCTGATCATGTGGCCGTTCGGGCCCGTTGCGCTGGTCTATGACGTGATGGATACGGAGGGCGAAGCGTTACCCGCGGACGTGGCCTCCTTTCTGTCCGCTGGTGCCATCGACGCCGCTGCCATCGCGTCGTTCATCGGTCGGCTGAGCCGCAGCGGCATTGAATGGCGCTGGCTGGACGCCGGCGACGACAGCGCCGGGAGCATCCGCATGACGTGGCACAGCGCCGATGGCGAGCAGCTGGGGCTCGGCCGGCCGACGCGGTTTGCGAAGCCGACACGCTGATTCGGCTATTGAACTTTATTCTCCAGTCGCTCGATCCGGTCGGTGTGATCCTTGAGAATTCGCTCATGGTCGGCGAACTTCGTGTCCAGCGTCTTTTCTATCCGATCCAGCCGGCGTCCAATCGCGTCGACGGTCGAGGCATAACCTTCGGCGGCTACTCGCGCTTCGGACTTCACGGCCTCTACGTTCACCCGCGCCTGTTCAGTGAGCCGATGCTCCGCTGCCCGTGCCTGCTCGGTGAGCCGATGCTCCGTCGCAGACGCCTGCTCGGTGAGCCGATGCTCCGTCGCAGACGCCTGCTGGGCTAGGCGCCGCTCCGCGGCCGTCACGACCTCGGTGACATTGCGGGTGACCGCCTCGGTTACATCGCGAGTAACAACTTCAGTGACATCGCGAGTCACAACCTCCGTGATACTCCGCGTGACAGATTCGGTGACACTGCGAGTGACCGCGTCAGTGACGTCCTTCGTAATCCGTCCGGCCAATTCCTCGAGCTGAGGGTCCATCAGTAGACGACGATCCTCCCATCGTCGGATGCGAAGTGCAAGAGAGCAGAAATTGCGCTAGCTTCAGATGATGGGCCGGTCTTACCGGCCGTTCATATACGACATCAACTGGGACCAGCGCCTTGCGCAGCGCGCAGTGACGCGCTATCAGAACGGCGAAGCCCGGGTCTTTGATAACCGCGTGATGCTGAGGCCTGGTGTCGGCGAGTATTTTCTACAACTCAACGGTCTGCTGCGACCACTGATTCAACGGCGTTGGGCAGCGATGGTGGCGCAGCTCAATCGTCTGGAAGAATCGCAGCTGGAGAGATTCCTTTTCGGGGCCGACCGGATACAAACTGCCAAAGTTAGGGCAGGGCTTTGGGAGATTCGGAAAGCGTTGTTTCTATTGCGATGCACGAATCCCTCACGTGCTCGGCGGGCACGTGGATCATTTGTCCCGTGGTCTCGGTATCCAGACGACGCTCTGGACAACTTCGTGGTCGCGGACAAGAACTGCAATGGATTGAAGAGCAACTCACTGGCTGCTGCGGACCATCTGGTTCGGTGGACGCAGCGTTTGGCCGATGGATCGGAGGAGTATGCCCAGCTGGCTACTCTGGCTCGGCGCACGAAGTGGGACCGACATCCCCAACGAAGTTTCAACGTTGCGCGTGCGATCTATTTGCGGCTACCCAATGACGCCAGTCTTTGGCTGCGTGGACGGGAATTCGTGTCGCCCGACGCTCTGGCCATCAGCAACGCGCTGAAAGTTCGGTGACTCCTCCTTCGACCACTCGTTACCTTCTGCCGGAGGACTCACCAACGGAACGCCGTATTGGCCGCGTAGGCCGACAGTCTGTTCGCCAGGCCGGCGGCAACTTGCTGATCCAGATACGGAATATCCACCCGGTGCGAGAATTCACCCGCGCCGGCAGTGTCGACTCTCACCCGCGCCATGGCCGCGCGACGGTCGAACGGCGACTCGTGCAGCGTCACCGCCTGGATCTTGTTCACGCGCGCCAGCGTGATCTGCTGCCAGAGCCAGCCGCTGCGCATCATCACCACCTCGTCGTCTTGCGCCCATCCGAGGTGCTTCACGTTGAGGTGCTCGGCGACGATCGACGCCATCACCATGAAGATCAACAGCCCGATCGCCGCCCAGCCGATCGCGAGCGATGCGGCGAGGCTGACGACAAAACTCATCAAGAGTGACGGCTTTATCGCGCGGGCGAAGGCGCGTGGATGAACCGGCTGCCACGTGACGGCGTCCAGGTCGAATCCCGGCACGACGTGCTGCAACAAGTTCGGCAGCGCCTCTCGATGAATCAATGGCGCGAGCCATTCACGGACGTTGGACGCTGACCGATTCCCCGCGCCCGCTCCGGCGCCGCCGGCGGTGGCGACACGGACCGTGGCTCGCTTGAGCCAACGATGCAGCGGGCCGGCAGAAATCGTAATCGCTTGCACGCGCCGGATCGGGACCGTGGCGGCCACACGGGTGAACAAGCCGTACTCGCTGCGCAGGTCCTCGCCGATGCGCGTGACGCGGAAGTCGTAGAGACGCACGAACGCCCAGATCATCGAGAGGACGCGCACGAAGAGAAGAAAAGCCGCGAAGGCCGCGACGAAAACACCGAGCCGGAGCCACGGAAACGGCCCGCCCTCGAAGAACGGTCTGGCCAGGTCGCGAAAGTAGGCGCGGCCGAACATGTTTCCGAAAATCAGATCGCCGACGCGGTTGAGCACGCCGCTTTCCCACGCCGCCCCCGTTGCGGCGGCGATCAGCACCATGCCTTTGTTTTCGAGCAACCCGAACAGCAGCAATTCGCGCGTTGTCAGATGAAGAAGCGTTTCCCGAGAAACTTCTTCCGACGGCTCGTCCACAGCCGGGACTTCCGCCTTCGCGTCAGGCGTGACTGAAGTCCCGCCTCTACGAGCGAATACGCGTCGTCGCATTTCCGCGAGCGCCGACAGCGGCAACACGTTCAGGCGTGCTTCCTCCTCCTTGCCGCCGCCAGTCTCGACGCGCACCTCGACGACGCCGAGGAGACGGTGGACGGCGTTCTGGATGGCGTCGACGTTCTGGATGCGGGAAAACGGGATGTGACGTTCCGTGCGGAAAAACAGTCCCGATCGAATGACCAGCTCCTGCTCCTCGTAGCGCAGGCGGAACGTGATGTAGCGGAAGATCGAGACCAGCGCGGCCGGGACGAACAACACCAGCAACCAGATCTCCCATCCAGCCGGTGCACGACCGAACATGCCGCCGGGCCCTTCGCTGGATCGCGACATGCCGACGAGCACGAGCACCGCGGGCAACGCGAAGCGCTTGACGTGCGCCGCGAGGTCGAAGAGCAGCGTCGCCGGATGGAGCCGCTGCTCAGACGGCATCGCCCGCTCCCGATGGCAGCAGGTGCTCGCGAATGCGCAACGCGCGACCATGCTCCAGGCCTTCGAGCTCGACCTTCGCGTGGTCGGTGCCTGCGGTGTAGATCACCAGAGTGCCTAGGCCGTAGCGGCGCTCGAGGGGGCCTTGCGAGACGTCGATGTGCTGCACGCGCGACTTGGGCACGTTGATCACCACGCGCCAGTACACGCCCTTGCGGATCTCGATGCCAAGGTCGTCCACCCGGTAGGAAGTGTGCCGGTAGGCGATCGGTGGCCAGCGGTAAGCTTGCCACTGGGTAAGAACGACGAGCACCAGCCACACCGCCGGCTGCAACACGAGTCGCACCCTGCTCATGTCGTCTTCGGCCAGCATGTTGATGCCCATGGCAATGAACGACGCGACGCCGAACGTTGCGAAAAAGACGGCGCCGCCAATCCGCTGGAGCGAAATCACACGGGGGTTGAGTTGGTGGTCCAGACCATCAGCTACGGGCGCGGGTTCGCTCACGGGGCCAATTGTATGGTCGCCGGCGTGAAGAGGGGCTCAACTCGTGGGAGGCACGGCAGCCGTGAGGTCAGCGCGTCCACTCGGTCTTCGACACCGAAGACCCGGGTCGGATAGCCGCCGCATCTCGGCGACCGATCCTGCGGGACCATGCTTCAGAACCGGAACAAACGCGTCGCCTTCACCACGAACGTCCGATTCTGCAGCGCCGGGAAACGATCGCCGATCCGCGTGTCGCGCCCGTCGCTGTAGACGACGAAGAAGTCGCTGCCTGGCCGGTACTCCCAGCGAAAGCGCACGCTCGAGCCGAGCGTGGAGCTGGTGGAGTTGTACTGCACCAGCGCGCTCACGGCCATCCACGGCGAGAACATGTACGACGCGCGCGTGCTGACGACCTGTGTGTTGAAGGCTCGCTCGCCGGTTGTCGTGCTCAGCAGCGCCGGCAGCGTGATCCAGTTGAACGTGAGGCCCGGCTCGAGGTTGAAGCGCGGCGAGATCGTGACGACGCCTCGATAAGCGAGTTCGGTGTTGGTGCCGCCGTAGAAGCTGCCGGTGCCACCAGAGATAGTGCCGGCCACCCGACGCTGCGGGCCGAGAACGTAGCTCGTTCGCACATCGGCGAAGTCGTACGCTCCGGCAGGGATGCGCTGACCCGGAATGACATTGAACCCCTCGCGCAAGAACTCGTAATTGCGCGAGTAGTCGATGGTCCACTGGTCGTTGCCGCGCAACTCGGCGCGATACGCCACCTGCGCCTCCCTCGTCTCCAACACCCCATCGTCACTGCCAGTGATGTAGTCGAGCTCGGCCTCGACCACGTGGCGACGGATGGCGCGATCGCCGTCGGGGCGGGGGCTGAAGCGCGTGCTGGCGAAGTTGCGACGGAACGCTTCGCGACGCAGGAATCCGATCTGCGGATCGAACTCGGAACCGACGTAGAGATGCTCGTAGCGGAAGCCATAGAGATCGGGCGCGTAGTCGAATTCACCACGGTAGCTGCTCTGCGAGATAGCCTCCGTGCCCTCCGCTCTGTCCTCCGTGTCCTCGGAAGCTGACCGTGAAAAGTATCCAGTCACGGTCAGGTCATTGAAGAAAAACAAGTTCGCATCTGCACCGACGACCGTGTTCGCCAGCCCGCCGATCGGCGTGCGCCTCGTGAGGACACCGCCGATGTTGCTTCGGCGAAGGAAGTCGCGCCGAACACGAACGACAGAGAAGTTCGTGGCGGGCGTATTCGAGTTGTCCTCGTCTTCGGTCTGGATGTTCAACAGGCCAAGCTGATACTTCCCGGCACGTCCGGCCACGCGCGCGCCGGCGATGATCGGAATCTCCCCACGCGGTCCGAGGCCGATGCGCCTCGTATAGAACACCACCGGCGTGAGGCCGCCGCCGCTGTTGCCCACCTGGCTGCCCGCGAAACTGAACAGGCCCTGGCCCTCGAGAAAAAAATCGCGCTTCTCGGGAAAAAACAGGCTGAATCGCGTGAGGTTGATCTGCTGCTGGTCCTCCTCGACCTGCGCGAAATCGGTGCGCACCGTGAGGTCTGCGACCAGGCTGTTGGTGAGGCTGTACTTCACGTCGAAGCCGGCGTCGGCGTCGAGATCGTTGCGAAACGGCGCCGCGGCGGCGAGGTTGGTGGTGCTCGCCGCAATCGCGTACGGCTTGAAGTCGATCGGCTTGCGCACGGACGGCGTCTCCACGCCGACCAGCGTGGCCATGATGTCGAACTTGTACATCGCTCGCGTGCCGGCCGATGCGGGAATCGGCGCGATCGAGACGTGCTCGTTCTTCCATCGGACGACGCGGCGCAGGTTGAAACCCCAGACCTGCGGGCCGGCCTGGCGGAAGCGCAGCGACGAATACGGAATGGCGAACTCCATCGACCAGCCGTCGGCGAGAATTCTCGACCGCGTGCGCCAGATGGTGTTCCAGTCGTTGTTGTTGCTCCGCTCGTCCTGCACTTCCTGGTCGCGCTGCGCACCGAGCGCATTGGTCTGGAAGAACACGCCGCTCCGGCGCGTGTAGAGCGGGTCGATGCTGATGGTGACGTTGTCGTTCTGGTAGATGTTGAAGTTGTCGCGGCGCAGCTCGTTGGCCACCAGCCGCTCGGGCGCCGAGTCGAACGACCGCACACTCACATAGAAGTTGTCATCGTCAAAAAACAGCCACACCAGCGTGCGCTCGGTTGCCGCCGCGCCTTCAGATGGCTCCTGCTGCACGAAGTGATCGATCGGCGAGATCTCCTTGTAGATCCCTTCGTCGAGCGCGCCGTCCAGCGAAAGAGGAGAAGCAAGGCGCGTGGCGCGCAAGGTGATGCGGCCGCGATCGTCCTTCGCAAACACCGCCGGCGCTTCGGGCGCAGGAGGCCCGAGGATCTCGAGGCTCTGGGCGGAGGCGAACGCAGGAACGAACGCGGAGATGGTCAGGAAAAGAAAACGACGAAACACCAGGCAACGATCTTAGTGCGGATGCGACTGGATCTCATTGATTGTGAAGAGGTTGTAAAAGCCGGTGGAACCGCTACAATCCGCCGCATGGCTGACTGGACCGCCGCCTTCACCTACGCGTTCCGCACGCTTCGCCGTCAGCCCACCTTCGTCCTCGTCTCGGTCCTGACACTGGCGCTCGGCATCGGGGCCAATACCGCGATCTTCAGCGTGATCAAGACGGTGGTCCTCAACCCTCTGCCGTACGAGGACCCCGAGCAGATTGCCGTGCTGTGGGAAGTGAATCCCGAAGGCAACCAGGGCCCGGTGTCGGTGCCGACCTTCGAAGACTGGCAGCGCGAGGCGAAGACGTTCGAGTCGATGGCTGCGTACCGGCACGTGGACTACTCGTTCAAAGGGACGGGCGATCCGCAAAACGTTCCGGGGCTGCGCGCGACCGTGGACCTCTTCAACGTCCTCAAGAGCAACGCAGCACTCGGGCGCACCTTCTCTCGCGACGAAACCGTCGTCGGCGCCGATCGCGTGGTCGTCCTCAGTGACGGCTTCTGGTCCCGCGCGGTGGGCGCGGACGCGGCGATAGTCGGGAAAACCATTCAGCTCGACGCGGTGCCGTTCACCGTGGTCGGCGTGATGCCGCCGGCGTTCGAGTTCCCGACCAGCACCACGGTGGAAGTGTGGACACCGCTGGCGATCGATCCGAAAGACCTCCACGGCGCGTCGCGGCGGGCGCGGTCGCTGACCGTGGTCGGGCGGATGGCCGGCGGAGTCGCCGCGCAACAGGCGCAGGAAGAGATGTCGGTGCTCGCCGGACGCATCGCTGCTGAATACAAGTCGAGCAACGATCGCTGGACCGCGCGCGTGATTCCGGCGCACGACCAACTCGTCGGCGCGTCGCGGCCGGCGCTGATGGTGCTGATGGGCGCGGTGGGATTCCTGTTGCTCATCGTCTGCGCGAACATGGCCAACCTGCTGCTGGCGCGGCTGTCGAGCCGGCGGCGCGAGATGGCCGTCCGCGCGGCGCTGGGCGCGTCGCGATGGGAAGTCGCAAGACCGATCATCGCGGAGAGCTTGATCCTGTCATTCGCCGGCGCTGCGCTCGGACTCGTGGCCGCGTTCGGCGTGCTGCGATTGATCTCGAATCTTCCCGAAGCCAGGCTGCCGCGCATCGATGCGATGCAGCTTGACGGCGGAGTGTTGCTGTTCACGACCATCGTGTCGATCGGCGTCGCGTTGGCGTTCGGATTGATTCCCGCGCTGCACGCGGCGAAAGCCGATCCGCGCGACAACATGCAGGAGTCTTCCGGATCCACCGCGAGTCCATACGCGCGAAGGCTGCTAAGCGGCCTGGTCGTGATCGAGGTGGCGCTTGCGCTGGTGCTGCTCGTAGGTGCCGGACTGATGACGCGCAGCTTCACCAAGCTGCTGCAGGTGAACCCGGGCTTCGATCCCTCGAACGTGATCGCCGCGCGCGTGCTGCTCCCGGCAACCAAGTACCCGCGTGCGACCATCATCAATTTTTACGAGGCGGTGATCGAGCGCATGCGCAGCACGCCTGGCGTGACCAACGCCTCTGCGGTATCGGCGATGCCGCTCTTCGACGTGGGCGCCGCGGGCTCGCTCCCGTTCAACGTCGAGGGCCAGCCGCCGCCGACGACCGAAGATCCCATGGCCGACGTCCGCATCGTTGCGCCCGGCTACTTCGAGACAATGAAGATCCAGCTGGTTGCCGGACGGCTGCTCGACGAGCGCGATCACATGGCCTCGGCCCGCACCAGCGTGATCAACCAGACGATGGCGCGGCGATACTTTCCCGATCGCAGCCCGCTCGGGCACATTATCCAGAATCCGCACGGCAAGAGCGAAGTCGTGGGCATCGTCGCCGACGTGCACAACCAGGGGCTCGATCGAGAACCACGCAAGCAGGTCTACCTGCCGCTGCGGCAGAGCCCGACCGCCGGCATGGCCGTGGTTGCGCGCACCAACCAGGATCCCGCCACGATGACCAACACGATCCAGCGGGTGATCTGGGAGGTCGATCCGGGACAGCCGATCTACGAGCTGTCGACGATGGAGCAGATCATGGCGAGGGCGGTGTTCCTGCCGCGGCTGTCGACGACGCTCCTCGCGACGTTTGCGCTGGCGGCGCTGCTGCTCGCGGCGTTGGGGATTTATGGCGTGCTGTCGTATTCGGTGTCGCAGCGCACCAAGGAAATTGGCCTCCGGATGGCGCTCGGCGCGTCTGGCGGCAACACGATTGCGATGATCGTGAAGAACAGTATTGTGATGGTGGCGATCGGCGGAGTCATTGGTCTCGTGGCGGCGACGTTGCTGGCGCGGTCGATGGAGGGGATTCTCTTCGGCGTCGAGCCGTTCGACGTGCCCTCGTTCACGATGGCGGCGGTCACGTTACTGATCGCCGGTGTGCTGGCCAGTCTGCTGCCGGCGCTGCGGACGACGCGCGTCGACCCAGTCGTTGCGCTCCGCGATCAATAAGGCAAAGTGCGTACGGTGCGTACCGTGCGTAGGGTGCCTGGTGGTTGGTGCCCTGTGCACGATGCCTAGCGGGCGGCGGCGGGCGCGTCAGCGCCGCTCGCGGGGCTCAGTCCGTTGCGACGGGTCGTCGGCCTTCCACTGTGCGAAGGCGGTGGCCGTGATCGTCGAGAACTAATCGCGTCAGGCGGCGATCGGCTTCGTGTTCCTTGCGAATTGCGTCCGTGGTGCGGCGCATTTCGTCGGTACCGGCAGTGACTGCCTCGAGCACAGTCTTGATGTCGGCACGAATCGACTCCGCAACGACATCCAGCTTGGATTCGAGGGCACCCAAGCGGTCTTCGAGCCGGTCCATGCGCCCTTCCACACGGTCGACTCGTTGTCCTTGTTCGAAGAAACCGTTGGCGACTGTCGTTTCCAGCCGCGAAAGTCTTTCATCCACCGCCATGACGTCGTCGTTGGCCATCGTAGCATCGTCTCCACCGACCCGATCCTGCTAACGACACGCCAAACGGAATTGGGCAAGATCCCGAACGATCGAGAATGCTGGCGTCAGCGACGTTTCAGATTCTGCGCTGCACCGCGTGCAGTGACGCGGCAAGTATTGCGCAGGACGTCGCGCGAAGCGGTGTCTCCCGGAGTGAACGTTCGAGCGAGCCGCCGCGGAGCACTTACCGGAAAATGGAGCGGAGGCTGAGGCAGGCGTTGTTTGAGGGCCAAGCAGTGCCGCCCGAGTTCGCCGGGCGATTGGTGCGCCGAGCGACATTTTTCCGGCGAGACGAGAGTTCACGGAGGGAGATACCGCTTCGCGCGTAAGCGCCGCTCGGCGCGCGACTCTTAGGCGATCAGGTTTTGAGTCTTCGGCAGAATCGTGCCATCCGCCAACTGACCGAGCGGAATGTGCGGCTCGAACTCGTGCGCGATGACGGATCGCAACTCGGCTGGTGAGAGAGCCTTCAACAACGGCAGGCCCACGCCCATCACCCGCTTGCCGCCAAACCCCATGAAGCCGCCGCGATAGCTGACGAACGCATTGACGTCGCCGAGCAGGTAGACCTCGTCGGGGCGCGGTTGCCCGGTGGTCTTGGCCACCTGCTCGATGATGATGAACAAGTACGGGGCAGTGGCCGGCGTCAGGCGCGGACCGGGCGCCTCGAACGTGTCGACGCGCGTCACGAGCGCCCACAGGATGGTGCCGGCGCCGATGATGCAGACGAGCGCGATGGAAGTGTCCATAGCCTTCCTCGTGATCTGGGGGTACCCCTATGTTTTCGGCTGCAAATGGTTGCTCCAACAGGTAAGCAGTAGCGGCGGCTGGGCCGTATGCCCCGTATGGAACGAGTGCTCGGCCGTTTTTCTCCCTATATCTACGCGCTCCTGCGGATCATGGCGGGTTTCCTGTTCTTTCAACACGGTTTGCCGAAGCTGTTCGGCGGTTTCGGACGGCCTGCGCCGGCGGAGCTGATGTCGCAGATGGGCCTGGCGGGCATCATCGAAGTGGTCGGGGGCGCGCTGATCGCGATCGGGCTGTTCACGAGCCCGGTGGCCTTCATCGCCAGCGGCGAGATGGCCGTGGCCTATTTCCAGGCCCACGCCCCACGTGGCTTCTGGCCGATCACCAACGGCGGTGAGCTGGCGGCGCTCTACTGCTTCGTCTTCCTCTATTTCGCCGCTGTCGGATCAGGCAAATGGAGCGTGGACTCGCTTCGTAAATAACCACTCGTCCACGTCGCCACGGGTGCGTACAGTGCGAAGGGTGCCTGGTGGTTGGTGCCACGTGCGCGGTGCCTTAGGTGGTGCCGGTGCGCGTCTTGCCGACGCTAGCGCCGCCGGCGAGACGGTGTCTTCCTCGTCGAATGTCGAGCGAGCCGGATTCTTCGTTCTTACCGACAAAACGAACGGAGCCCTGAGTCGCCCCTGTTTGAGCCCAAGCAGTGCCGGCGAGTTGGGCCAAGAGCACAATACGGCGAGTGAGTTTTGACCCGGCGAGACGAGCCATTCGCGGAGGAAGATACCGTTTCGCCTAAGGCGCTCAGCGAGCGGAGACGCTCGCGGAGCGAGACACCTGATCGCGCGTAAGCGCGGACAGTAGACGAGCGTATACTTCGTGGCGATCGTAAGGGGGGTTGATATGCCACGATGCCGTGCCCTGGTCTGCCTGCTGGTTCTCTCCTTTCTCGGTTTCACGTCCATCGCCTCCGCGCAAATCGATACCGGCACCATTGTCGGCAGGGTCGTCGACGAGAGCGGGGCGGTGCTGCCGGGGGTCACGGTCACGGCGACGCAGCAAGGCACCAACGTCGGTTCGTCCGCGGTGACGAACAGCAGTGGCGAGTTCATCTTTCCAGGCCTGCGTGTGGGCGCGTACGACGTGGCCGCGGAACTCACCGGCTTCAAGCGCGCGGTGCGGCGCGATGTGCAGTTGAACGTACAAACGCGCGCGCAGGTTGATCTTCAGCTCAGCGTCGGCGCGCTCGCCGAAGAAGTGGTGGTGGTCGGACGCACCGAGCTGCTGCAAACCCAGTCCGCAGACATCGGCACCGTGGTCGACTCGCGACAGGTGCAGGACCTGCCGTTGCTGGGACGCCGGTATTCCGAACTGGCCTTCCTGACGCCAGGCGTGGTGGCGGCGCCGGCGGGCATCACGAGCCGCGGCGAAGACACCTTCTTCAACGCCAATGGCAACTACGCGACCTGGAACAACTACACGCTCGATGGCGCGGACAACAACTCGTTCTCGACCAACCTGCAGGAGCGCAGCCCGCAGGTGGTGGCCCCGCCGGTAGATGCACTGCAGGAGTTCAAGGTGCAGACGCGCACCTACTCGGCGGAGTTCGGCAAGGCCGCCGGCGCGGTGATCAACGCGTCCGTGAAGCAGGGCACGAACCGGTACAGCGGCTCGCTGTTCGCGTTCGTGAGAGACGAATCGCTCAACGCGAACACCTGGGACAACAATCGCGCCGGGCGCGAGAAGGGCCCGTTCAACCAGATGATTGCCGGCGGTACCTTCGGCGGACCGCTGGTCCGTAACCGCACCTTCTTCTTCGGCGATTACCAGTCGTCTCGAACCGAACGCTCGCTCTCGCAAACGGCCACCGTGCCAACGGCGCGGATGAAGGCGGGCGACCTGTCGGAGCTGACCGGCAACATGGCGGCGGCGAACCCGTTCGTGCCGGCTGGCTGCGTGGACGCCGCCAACAAGACCATCAACCGCTCCTGCTTCGACGCCTCCGCGGCACGGCTGCTGGATCTGTATCCGGCGCCGAACGTCCCAGGCAGCGGCTTCTTCAACAACAACTTCATCTCGAACGGCATCCTCGACAACATCGTCGATCAGTTCGACGTCCGCGTTGATCACCGCATGGGCGTGAACGATTCGCTGTTTGCGCGCTACAGCTTCCAGAACACCAATCGCGATGAGCCGCCGGTGCTCGAGGATCCGGTGGCGTCGGGCGACTTCAACAGCGACATCCTCAACCGCGGCCAGAGCGGGGTGGCCGGTTGGTCGCGGGTGATCGGCGCCAACGTGTTCAACGAGCTACGCGGCTCGTTCAACTCGGTGCGGTCGGACGTCATTCACCTCGCCTTCGGCATCGACGCCAACGCCCAGTACGGCATCAAGGGCGTGCCGACCGATCCCCGTTTCTACGGCGGCCTGCCGCACATCGCGATCGCGCGTCTGCAGCGCATCGGCGGACCGTTCTTCCGGCCGCAGTTCCAGGACTCGCAGGTGTTCCAGCTGGCCAACAACCTGACGTGGCAGAAGGGCAGCCACGCGATGAAGTTCGGCGCCGAGTTCCGCCGCGACAACCTGCACTACATCGACCTGCGCTCGCTCAATGGCGAGCTGAGCTTCTCCGACGGCCGCTATACCGGCTTCGGCTATGGCGACTTCCTGCTTGGCCTGGCGAGCGCGCAGCGGTTGACGCTGTTTCACGAGCCCGATCTGTATGCGAACGGCTGGCAGTTCTACGCGCAAGACAGCTGGCGCGCGCGCGACAACCTGACGATCACGGCCGGCCTGCGATACGAGCTGTTCACGCCGCTGCTCGATCGCAACAACCTGCTGACCAACATCGACCCGGCAACGGGCCGAACCTTCACGGCCCAGGACGGCAGCATCTTCGACCGCGCGCTGATCCATCCCGATCGCGACGACATCGCGCCGCGCGTGGGCGTGACGTGGAGCGCCAGCGAGCGCCTGGTGCTGCGCGGCGGCTACGGGATTTTCTTCCAGCAGTTCGATCGCTACGGGAGCGAAAGCCAGCTCGGATTGAACCTGCCGCAGCTGGTTGATGCTTCGATCACGGCGAACAGCGCAGCGGAAACGCCGGCGTTCACCTTCACGCAGGGCTTCACGCCGCTGACGCCGCAGACGGTGAACCCCGCGATCGTGCAGTGGCGCATCCAGGATCCCGAGCAGGACACGCCGATCGTCCAGCAGTTCAGCTTCGGCCCTGAGTACCAATTCTCCGACAACATGGTGGCGGCCGTGGAATACGTTGGCAACCGCACGCGCAACGGCCGGCGTCTCCGCAACCTCAACGAAGGGGTGATCAACGGCAGCACGGTTACGTTTCCCTACGCGCAATACGGCTACGGCAACGCCTACCTCGAGCAGATCGTCACCAACGGCCGCGCCGATTACGACGCGCTGCAGATGCGCATGCAGCGGCGGATGAGCGACGGGCTGTCTTACACGTTCGCCTACACGTGGAGCAAGGCGCAGGGCGACTTCCTCGATCACTTGAGCGCGGGTGGCGGCGCAGTAGGGAACAATCCGGGCTCCACCTATGCGATGGAGAAGGATTACGGACTGCTCGCGTTCGATATTCCGCATCGGCTCGTGGCGAGCGTCATCTACGAATTACCCTTCGGTGAGGGCCGCGCCTTCCAGCCGGACGGCGTGATGGGCGCAATCGCGAACGGATGGTCGGTGAACGGCATCCTCACGCTGAGTGCCGGGCGCCCGTTCACGGTGACCACGACCGACCAGGCGCAAACCGGACCGGGCCGCCTCGCGCGCGCCAACTGCCTCGGCGACCCGGTGCCAGACGGCTGGAACCAGACGATCGATTCGTGGATGGATCCGGCCGCGTTTGCGCCGACGACCGTGCGGACCTACGGCAATTGCGCGAACAACACGGTGCGCGGTCCCGGATCGAAGTCGATGAACCTCTCCCTGTTCAAATCGATCAGGATGGGTGCCGAGCGACGCGCGGAATTTCGCATCGAGACGTTCAACATGTTCAACTGGGTGAACTACGGGTTCCCGGCAGCGAACATCTCGAACCTCGGGACGTTCGGGCGGATCACCAGCTCCATCGGGGATCAGCGGGAGATTCAGCTGGCTCTGAAATTCTATTTCTGATCCGAACCAGCCGAGGACACGGAGAAGTACGGAGGGCACGGA
>JALDXK010000090.1:0-14149 GCA_032155105.1 Acidobacteriota bacterium | reverse complement strand
GCCTGACGTTGAATCTCGGCGGCCGCTGGGACAAGTATGTCGGCAAGCTGCCCGAGCAGGAACGTTCGGCGAACCGCTTCATCGGCGCGGCGACGTTCCCGGAAGAGGAAGTGATCAACCAGAACCGCGGCGTGTGGCGTCTCGGCGCGTCGTATGACGTGACCGGCTCCGGGCGCACCGCGCTCAAGGCGAGCTACAGCCGCTACGCGCTGCAGGTCGGCATCGATCGGGTGACCGCGGTCAACCCGTTGTCGAACGCGAGCCGCACCTGCCCGTGGACCGACCCGAACCGCGACGGCCTGTTCCAGGAATCGGAAATCAACGTCGCGCAGTGCTCGGCGTTCAGCGGCGGCGCGACCACCAACTACGCCGACGACATCCGCTGGCCGCACTCGGACGAAGTCACGGCCGGTGTCGAAACGCAGCTGCCGGGCGCGGTCCGCGTCGGCGCGATGTTCTACTACCGCACCAACCGCGATCAGTTCGGCGAGCGCAACCTCGCGGTGCCGACGAGCGCCTACACGGCGCACACGATCACCATTCCGAACGGTCCCGGCGGCGGGCCCGGCAACACCAACCTGCAGCCGACCACGGCCACGGTCTACAACCTGCCGGCGGCCCTCGCGGGTGCCGACAACACCATCCGCGGCAACGACTCATATCTCGACACCGAGTACAAGGGCATTGAGTTCACGGCGACCAAGCGGTTCAGCCAGAAGTGGCAGATGCAGGCCGGCTTCACGATCGGGCGCAACGAGGGCGGCCTCAACTCGGCCACCGGCTCAGGCCAGGGCACGGGCGACCTCAACGACCCGAACCTCACGGTCTTCGAGCGTGGCGTCATCGGCAACGACTCGGAGACGGCGCTGCGCATCTCGGGCAGCTACGAGCTGCCGTGGCGCATCGTCCTGGCCGGCTCGATGCTGTCCAACAACGGCTACCCGTACGTGTCGACGTATTCACTGTCGCGCGCCGCGGCGGCCGCGCAGGGCATCACGCTGACCCGCGCCACGCAGACAATCATCCTCAGCGAACGCGGCGACGAGCGCCTGCCAAACGTGACGATGGTGGACCTGCGCTTCTCGCGGCAGTTCCGGTTCGGCTCGCGCAGCATCCAGCCGACCGTGGACATCTTCAACATCGGTAATGTCGACACGCGCGACAACCAGAACTCGGCCGTTGGCGGCAGCTACCTGAGCCCGACGTCGATCCTGTCGCCGCGGATCATCCGCGTCGGCTTCTCGTTGAACTTCTAAGGAGCACAACGGGCGCGGTGCCATCGGCATCGCGCCCGTCGTGCGTTACAGCGATCAGCAATCAGCGATCAGCAATCAGCAATCAGGGTCAGCCATCAGCAGTGCCGGAGATGTCGCGGTGAAACTTGCGGTCGTTGGCGGTGGGCCGGCCGGCCTGTACTTCGCCTTGCTGATCAAGAAGGCCCGGCCGGAATTCGACATCACGGTTCTCGAGCGCAACCGGCGAGACGACACCTTCGGTTGGGGAGTGGTCTTCTCCGATCAGACCATGGAGAACTTCCGCGCCGCCGACGCGGTGACCTTCGACCAGATCACCGCGAGTCTGGCCCATTGGGACGACATCGACGTCTACGTCCGCGATCGGGTCATCACCTCCAGTGGCCACGGGTTCTCCGGCATCGCCCGCAAGAAACTGCTCAACATCCTGCAGGCCCGATGCGAGGAGCTCGGCGTCACCCTGCACTTCCAGGCCGACCTCCGCGACACCGCCCCTCGACTCGCCGACGCGCCGGCGACGGCCGCCGACACGGCCGCTCGCTCGGGACAGGGCGGCCTCGCTCGTTACGGGCTGGCTGACGCGGACCTCATCGTGGCCGCCGACGGCGTCAATAGCGCCCTGCGCGCGAGCCACGCCGCGCATTTCAGCCCGGACCTCGACGTTCGCACGGCCAAGTACATCTGGCTCGGCACCGACCTTCCCTTCGATGCGTTCACCTTCTATTTCGTCGAGAACGCGCACGGCGTATTCCAGGCGCACTGCTACCGATTCGACGCTCGGACCTCCACCTTCATCGTCGAATGTGACGAAGCCTCCTACCGGCGCGCGGGCTTCGACCGTCTCGATTTGCCGGGCACGGTCGCAGCCTGCGAAGCACTCTTCGCCCCGTGGCTCGGCGGGCACCGCCTCAGGTCCAATGCACTCCCGACGGCCGCGCCGTGGACCAGCTTCGTGCGCGTGCGGAACCGTTCATGGTTCCACGACAACATCGTCCTCGTCGGAGACGCTGCGCACACCGCGCACTTCTCAATCGGTTCCGGCACCAAACTGGCGATGGAGGACGCCATCGCGCTGGCTCGCGGCCTCGCGGGCGCTCTGCCCACGGCGCAAGCCCTGATCGAATATCAGAACGAGCGCATGACCGAAGCGCTCCGCCTGCAGAACGCCGCCCGCAACTCGATGGAGTGGTTCGAGAACGTCAAGCGCTACATCCGCCTTGAACCCGAACAGTTCACTTACTCCTTGCTGACGCGGAGCCAGCGCGTCAGCCACGAGAATCTGCGTCTGCGCGACCCTGTCTATCTCGATTGCGTCGAGCGCTGGTTCGCGGCCGGGTCGCGTGGCGACACACCTTTAGGTGTGTCGTTGGACGTGGACAAACCTAAGGGTTTGTCCCCACCTCTGCCGATGTTCACACCGTACGCGCTGCGAGGGATGACGCTCGTCAATCGCGTGGTCGTGGCGCCGATGGACATGTATTCGGCCGAGGACGGCACGCCCGGCGACTTCCACCTTGTCCATCTGGGCACTCGTGCGCTCGGCGGGGCGGGCCTCGTCATCACCGAGATGACCTGCGTCTCTCCGGAGGCGCGGATTACGCGCGGCTGTTCCGGTATGTACCACGCCGAACACCTGGCCGCCTGGCGACGCATCGTGGCATTCGTCCATCGGCACAGCCACGCCAGGATCTGCCTGCAGCTCGGTCATTCCGGCGCGAAGGGTTCCGCGCGGCTTCCATGGGAAGGCACCGACGTCGCGCTGGACGAGGGCCACTGGGAGTTGGTCGCGCCATCCGCGCTTCGCTACGCTCCCACGCTGCAGCTGCCGCGCGCGATGACCCGCACGGACATGGACCGCGTGTGCGGCGATTTCGTGAACGCCACTCGCATGGCGATCGAGGCCGGGTTCGACATGCTCGAGCTGCACTGCGCTCACGGCTACCTGCTGTCGAGTTTCATCACGCCGCTCACCAATCACCGCGCGGATGAGTACGGCGGATCGATCGAGAATCGTTTACGGTTTCCGCTGGAGGTGTTTGGTGCCATGCGCGCGGCCTGGCCCGACGATCGGCCGATGTCGGTCCGGATCTCCGCCACCGATTGGGTTGAAGACGGCCTCACTGGCGATGACGCCGTGGTCGTCGCCCGCGCCTTCGCTGATGCAGGCGTCGACATCGTGCACGTGTCGACCGGCCAGACATCGGTCGACGCCAAGCCGGTCTACGGTCGAATGTATCAGACGCCCTTCAGCGACCAGGTGCGCAATGAGCTCGGCGTCCCCACGATCGCTGTGGGCAACATCACCGAGCCCGATCAGGTCAACAGCATCATCGCGGCGGGCCGCGCTGATCTGTGTGCCCTGGCGCGTCCTCACCTGAGCGACCCCTTCTGGACACTCCGCGCCGCTGCCGAACTCGGTTACGAGGGCCAGCCGTGGCCACTGCAGTACCTGACCGGCAAGAAGCAACTCGAACGTGAGCTCAACAGGAAGGCCGTTGCTCCATGATGAGTGCCAGCGCCGCCAAGGTGATGCGATGACCGCCGGGATCCATCCACGACACTTCGGATGGACGGTCGAGGGCCGAGTGGCGACCGTCACGTTCAACCGGCCCGAGCGCAAGAATCCGCTCACCTTCGATGCCTACGCCGAGCTCACCACCACCTTCCGAAGCCTCGGTGCGACGCCAGACGTTCGGGCCGTCGTCTTGACCGGCGCGGGAGGGAACTTTTGCTCCGGTGGCGATGTGCACGAGATCATCGGCCCGTTGGTTGCCATGCGAGATGAAGGCGACCGGGAGGGGCTGTTGCGCTTCACCCGCATGACCGGCGATCTGGTGAAGGCCATGCGCGCGTGTCCCCAGCCGATCATCGCGGCGGTGGACGGCGTTTGCGCGGGCGCGGGCGCCATTCTCGCGATGGCCAGCGACCTGCGCATCGGCACGGCGCGCAGCAAGGTCGCCTTCCTGTTCGTCCGCGTGGGTCTGTCCGGTGCCGACATGGGTGCGTGCGCCATCCTGCCGCGCATCATCGGTCAAGGGCGGGCCAGTGAACTGCTTTACACCGGACGCTTCATGGACGGCGCCGAAGCCGAGCGATGGGGGTTCTATAACCGGCTCGTCACGCCAGAAGCGGTACTGGATGACGCTCGGGCGCTGGCGCGATCGCTGGCGGAGGGCCCTACCTTCGCGCACGCCATGACGAAGAAGTGCCTGCACCTCGAATGGGACATGGGCGTGGACGCGGCGATTTCGGCGGAGGCGGAAGCGCAGGCTCTCTGCATGCAGACCGAGGATTTCGCGCGCGCGTACCGCGCCTTCGTCGCCAGGCAGCCCGCGGTATTCGAAGGGGACTGACGTGCCCGAGCAGACGTACCTGCAGTGGCCCTTCTTCACCACCGCGCACCGCGACTTGCAACGCGACGTTCAGGCCTGGCGCGACGAGCACCTGCGGCTGCAGGACGACACGGACGCTTCCGCCGCCTGCCGATCCTACGTCGGCCAATTGGGCAGTGCGGGCTGGTTGAAGTATGCCGTGCCGTTCGCGTACGGCGGCGTCCTCGAGTCGCTTGACGTCCGTTCCCTGTGCCTCATCCGCGAGACGCTCGGCTATACCTCCGGCCTGGCGGAGTTCGCGTTCGCCATGCAGGGCCTCGGTTCGGGTCCGATCTCGCTGTTTGGTTCCGATTCGCTGAAGAGGAAGTACCTGCCTGGAGTCGCCGATGGCACGCACATCGCGGCGTTCGCGATCTCGGAAGCCGACGCGGGCTCGGACCTCGCGGCCATGCAGACCACCGCGCGCCGCGACGGATCCGTCATTGTCATTGACGGAGGAAAGGCCTGGATCTCGAACGCCGGCATCGCGGCGCACTATGTGGTGTTCTGCCGCTGGCCGGAGGGCGGCGAAAAAAGCTTCCTGGCGATTGTGGTTGATGCCGACGCACCCGGCCTGACGATCGGCCCCACGATCGACGTCATCGCTCCGCACCCGCTTGGCACATTGACGTTCTCGGATTGCCGCGTCCCGCAAGATCAGATCGTGGGCGAGCCTGGCAAAGGACTGCGGGTCGCCTTGGCCACACTCGACGTGTTCCGCACGACCGTCGGCGCCGCCGCGCTGGGCTTTGCCCGTCGCGCGCTCGACGAAGCCATGCACCACGTCCGCGGTCGCATCGCGTTCGGCAAACCGCTGGCTGACTTCCAAATGACCCAGGCCAGGATCGCCGACATGGCGACAGCCATCGACGCGGCCGCGTTGCTGGTGTACCGGGCTGCGTGGACGCGGGACCAGGGTGCCGCACGCATCACCCGCGAAGCCGCGATGGCGAAGCTCGTTGCCACTGAATCAGCGCAGCAGGTCATCGATCAGGCGGTGCAATTGTTGGGCGCCCGCGGCGTCGTCCGCGGCGAGCCCGTCGAACGGCTCTATCGCGAGATCCGGGCGCTCCGCATCTACGAGGGTACGAGCGAGATCCAGAAGCTCGTTATTGCCGGTCAACTGCTTCATGAATAAGACCGCCCACATCGACACGTTCGTACAGGACCATTTGCCTCCCCGCGCGCAGTGGCCGCGAATGGAGTGGTCCGGTGTGCCGGAGCCGAGTTATCCAGCTCGCCTCAACTGCACGTCCGAGTTGCTCGACATCTGGATCGAAAGAGGGCATGGCGACGCCGTCGCGTTCCATCATGCCGGCGGAACGTGGACCTATCGCCGGCTGTTTGAGACCGCCAATCGCATCGCACATGTGCTGGTCGAGGAACTCGGCCTGGTCCCGGGAGGCCGCGTCCTGTTGCGGGCGCCCAATCAGCCCATGCTGGTCGCCTGTTGGTTCGCGGTGCTCAAGGCAGGAGGGGTCGCGGTCACCACCATGCCGCTGCTCCGTCCGCGTGAACTGAACGAAATCATCGAGCGGGCCGATGTGCGTCTCGCGCTGACCGACACTCGTGTTGCCGAGGATCTCGAAGCCGTGCTGAGGTTTGGTCCCGCAACGCACGTCCTGCATTTCAATACGCGTACCCCGGGGTCTCTGGACGAGAGGATAGCGGCGCGCCCCTCGCGTTTCGACAACATCATCACCGCCGCCGACGACCCGGCGATCATCGCGTTCACATCCGGCACGACCGGCCGCGCCAAAGGCACCGTGCATTTCCATCGCGACATCCTCAGCGTCACCGACACGTACGGGCGCCATGTCCTCCAGCCTCGGCCGGACGACATCTTCATTGGTTCGCCGCCGCTCTCCTTCACCTACGCGCTCGGGGGACTCGTGCTCTTCCCGATGCGCTTCGGCGCCTCGACCGCGCTGCTCGAACAGGCGTCGCCGCCGCAGCTGCTCGAGGGCATTGAAAAATTCCACGCGACGGTCGCCTTCACCTCGCCCACCGCCTACCGCGCCATGCTCAAGCAGGCGGGCCAGTTCAACCTCACCACATTGCGTCGATGCGTGTCCGCCGGCGAAACGCTTCCCGCCGCCGTCTTCAATGCGTGGGAGCAGGCCACCGGTATCCGCCTGATGGACGGCATCGGCTCCACCGAACTGCTGCATGTGTTCATCGGCTGCACGGCCGAAGACGCGAGACCCGGGTCGACCGGGCGCGTCGTGCCGGGGTACCGGGCCATTGTGGTGGACGACTCAGGGGCCGAAGTGCCCAGCGGCACCGTCGGCCGCCTGGCTGTCTCGGGACCAACGGGTTGCCGCTATCTCGGTGACCTCGAGAATCAGCAGAAGTACGTGCAGCAGGGATGGAACGTGACCGGCGACGCCTATGTGCGAGACGACGACGGATATTTCTGGTACCAGTCACGAACCGACGACCTGATCGTGTCGTCGGGCTACAACATCTCCGGCGCCGAGGTGGAGAATGTCCTGCTCACCGACCCATCGGTCGCCGAGTGTGCCGTCGTCGGTGTCGCGGACGAAGCACGCGGGCAGCTCGTCACGGCGTTCGTGGTCCTTGCGCCCGGCGTCACCCCGTCTGAGGTGTTAGTCAAGGCGCTCCAGGACTTCGTCAAGTCGCAACTCGCGCCTTACAAGTATCCGCGCGCGATCCAGTTCGTGACGACCTTGCCCCGTACGCAGACTGGGAAGGTCCAGCGATTCCGCTTGCGATCCGCCTTCGCCAAGGCTTCCACCTCCGCCGAGGCTACGGCGGACAAGACGGCGGACAAGCAGGGAGAGGCCGAGCCGATCGCCGCCCAGGACGGTGGGACCCTCATGGTTCACGAACCCGACGGCTGGGCGCGTCCCCGTGGCTATTCCAACGCCGTCAGCGCCGCCGGACGTGTGGTCTTCATTGCCGGACAGGTGGGCTGGGACCCGGTGACCTCGGAGTTCCACAGCGATCAGTTTCCTGACCAGGTCCGCCAGGCCCTCGAGAACGTCGTCACTGCGCTCGCTGCCGGTGGCGCTCGTCCTGATCAGATCACACGTCTCGTGTGGTACATCGTCGACCGGGACGTCTACGTGAAACACCAGAAAGAAATCGGCGCCAGCTACCGACAGATCATCGGCCGGCACTTTCCGGTGATGTCGGTCGTGGTGGTGCGGGGCCTCGTCGAGCCCAGGGCGCAGGTCGAGATCGAGGCCACAGCCGTTATCCCATTAGGGAACTGAGGTCTGGAGCGCGGCACACTAAGGCTTCCTCCACGTCGAGGGCCTCGAGTACGGCATCCACATCCTGCTCGTTGTTGTAGGCATGGAACGACACGCGAAGGCCGGTGCCGCGCGCGGAGGCAATGATGCCGCGGCCTTCGAGCCGGCGGACCATCATGGTCGCGTCGGTGGTGCGCACGACGACCAGCGGCCCGCGCGAATCGGGATCATCCGGCGTCGCCACGTCGAAGCCGCGCTCTCGTGCGCCTTTCACGAAGCGCTCGACGAGGCTGTTCACCTGCCGGGCGACCGCCGTGAGCCCGACCGTCTGCAGGAGTTCGATCCCCGCCGCCGCCGCGTAGGCGTTGGGAATCGGCGGTGACCCGGTCTCGAAACGGCGCGCGCACGGCGACCAGTCGAGGGAGTCGATGCTGAACGCGAAGGGGTCGACGCGGCCAAACCAACCGGTCGAGAGCGGCTCGAACCGCTCGATGAGATCGCGCCGCACATACAGAAACGCCACACCCGCGGGTCCCAGGAGATACTTCAGCGCGCCGGTCACCATGAAGTCCACGCCCAGCGCATGGACGTCGAGCGGTGCCGTGCCAGTTCGCTGGTAGTCGTCTAGAAAGATGTATGCGCCGCGCTCGTGGCAGAGCGTCACCAGCCGCGGGATGTCGAGCCGATAACCGTTGCGGAAACACAAATGCGTTGCCGGCACGATGAGGGTTCGATCGTCGATGTGCGCGGCATACGCCTCGACTGGCAGGGTGTCGCGATGCGCCCTGGCCCACGCGATGCGGGCGCCCCGCCGCTGCTGGGCGAGCCAGACATGGGCCATGGTCGGAAACTCGAACTCGCCGAGCACTACCGTGCGCCGGTCTGCGTCGAACGCCACCGCGGTCGCAATAGCGGCGATGGCCGCTGAGGCGTTTGGCATCACCGCGATCTCGTCAGCGTCGGCGCCAATCGCGGCGGCGAAGATGGCCCGCAGCCGCTCGACCTCGCCGACCCACCGGTCCCACGGCGATCCCTGCGTGTGCCAGGACTCGATGAAGGCCGCTAGCGCCGACTCGACGTCGAGCGACAGCGCCCCCTGTGAGCAGTTGTTCACGTAGACCCGGCGGCCGAGGATCGGAAAGCGGTCGCGGAATCGCTCGAGGGTCATGTCGGGCCCGATGATACACTCCGCCCCGCGTGAATCAGCCTGCCTCCGTCCGCAACGAGCAGGTGCTCGCGCGGCAGCTTTCCTCGGCCCAGCAGACAACGATGGCGCTCGGCGGCGCGATCGGGACAGGCCTGTTTCTCGCCAGCGGCCTGTCGGTCAATGTCGCCGGGCCAGCCGTCATCCTGTCCTACGTGATCGTCGCCGGCATCTCGCTGCTCCTCGGACGCGCACTGACGGAGATGGCGGTGGCCCATCCAACGGCCGGCGCCTTCGGCGTGTACGCCGGGATGTACATCTCGCCCTTCGCCGGCTACGCGGTGCGCGTGAGCTACTGGCTGATGCAAGTGATCGCCACCGGCGGACAACTGGTCGCCTCGTCGATCTACATGGGCTACTGGTTCCCGGGAGTGCCTGGCGCGGCCTGGGTGCTGGCGTTCGCCCTTGCGCTGGTCTACATCAACTCGCGCGCGGTCGGCCGGCTGGGCACGATTGAGTACTGGCTCGTCATGATCAAGGTCGTCGCCGTGGCGCTGTTTGTCGGACTCGGGGTGCTCGTCGTGAGCGGCTTGACCGGCGAGCCCGCGATCGGCGCGCGCAACATTACGGAACACGGCGGCTTCATGCCATTCGGCGTCACCGGCGTATGGCTCGGCTGCTGTTTCGTGATCTACTCCTTCATCGGCGTCGAAATCGTCGGTGTCACCTCCGGGGAGGCGTCCGATCCGGCGCGGACGATTCCCGCAGCCATGCGACGCATTGTCTTCGGCCTGTCGGCGATCTACATCGTGACCATCACGCTTCTCGTGGCGCTGACGCCATGGAACCAGCTGGGCGTCGGCGAGAGTCCTTTCGTCAGCGTGCTGGCGGGTCTGGGCATTCCCGGCGCCGCGGGGTTGATGAACTTCGTCGTGCTTAGCGCCGCGCTCTCGAGTTCGAACGCGAACCTCTACCTGATTACACGGACGCTGTTTTCGCTGGCGCGCGCCGGGTTCGTGCCCCCGGCGCTCGGCGCCGTCACCGGACATGGCGCGCCGGTCAATGCCTTGCTCGTGTCGGGCATCGGCCTCGGCGCGGCCGTGCTGGTAAGGGCGCTGTGGCCCGACTCGGCGTACGTGTGGTTCTTTGGCGTTGCGCTCTTCGGCGCACTGTTGGTCTGGCTGCTGATCTTCGTGACCCACATCGCGTTTCGTCGGTCCGTGTCGACTCCCGGAAGCGGACGCGGCACGATCGCCCCGCTGGGTTCCTACGCGGGGGCTGCGCTGGTCGCCGCGATCATGGCGTCGACGTGGTGGGTGCCTGATTTGCAGTCGACGCTGGTCGCGGGTGGTCCGTGGCTCCTGCTGCTGGCGATCAGCTATCGCCTGTCGGCTGGCCGACTGCTGAAAAACGCCAACTGATTGCTGATTGCGGACCTACCGAAGCGCGTTGGCCGCTTCCTGAAAGCCGACGATGGCGAACAACACGAGAATTGCCACCAGCAGCAGGTTCGTCAGCATGGAATTCTTCGGCACCGCGGCGGTCCAGGTCACGCGGTTGTTCAGATAGAGCAGAGTTGCGGCCACGAAGGGCACGAACAGGCTGCTGACGATCGTGTAGATGATGACGATCTGAATCGGCCGGCCCGTGAACGCGAACGGCAGCGGCACCAGCGTGATGAACGCCAGGCCCAGTCGATACGGGGTGCTCGTAACCTTCACCATCTCACGCCGCGCCTCGACCGGCACCTTCGTAATGATGCCGTAGAAGTCGGCGTAGAGATACGGCACGCTCTGCCATACGCCGAGCAGCGACGCGAACACGGCGGCCCAGAAGCCCACCGAGAACGCGATTCGCCCGAACGTTCCGAGGATGTTGCCGAGCGCTGCCGCCATGCGCGGCACCGCCTCGGCGTCACGCAGGGCCACGCCGGCCGTGAAGAACGCGTCGTTCGCGATGAGCATGATCGACATGCCGAAGATTGCGGTGAACAGGTAGGCAATCGCGATGTCGCCGCGCACGTACGACAGGAAGCCGGCGCCGCGCATCCCCTCCTCGCGCATCCAGTAGTTGTAGGAGAGCATCGTGATCGAGCCGCCGACGCCGCCGATGAGCGACAGCACATACGTGCCGCTGCCGCCGGGAATCTGCGGGAGCAACAGGCCCTGCGCCGCCGTTGCCGGGCTGTCGAGCGTGAACACCGCGCACACCAGGATGCTGAATCCCATCACGCCGACCAGCACCTTCATCAGCTTTTCGAAGTTGTTGTAGCCGCCGAGGAAGACCAGGGCGGAGCCGATCAGGCTGTGCATCACCGCGCCCCAGGATTGCGGAATAGCGCCGCCGGTGAGGTTGGCGATGCCGAGTCCCGTGGCGTTGGTCAGCGACGCGCTCACCGCCACCGTCCACAACACCAGGTAGACGAGGAAGTACCACTTCACCCAGGACGGCAGGTGATCGGCCCAGCCTTCGAGCGCGGTCTTGCCGGTGGCCAGCTGCCACCGCGCGATGCCTTCCTGCAGCACGAACTTGAAGAACGCCCCGGCGGCGATCGCCCACAGCAGCATCACGCCGTAGCGCGCGCCGCCAACGGTGGCAGACACAACATCGCCGGACCCGATTCCCGTTGCCGCAACAACGAGGCCTGGTCCGGCGAGCTTCCAGAAACTGACTTGCGGCTTCAGCTCAGACACGGCCGTGAGCGTATCACCCTCCGTGTCCTCCGTACTCCTCCGTGTCCTCGGAAGTGTTCCCTACGCGAACGGCTTATCGATCGACGGGCTCGGCTGCGAGAAGTACGTCGCGCCGTGCTCGGTGACGTAGAGGCAGTCTTCGAGCCTGATGCCGAACTCGCCGTAGATGGCGACCATCGGTTCGTTGCTGAAGCACATGCCCGGCGCGAGCGGCGTCTTGTTACCGCGCACGAAGTTGGTCCACTCGTGGCCGTCGAGGCCGATGCCGTGGCCGGTACGATGCGGCAGTCCGGGCACCTTGTAGTCGGGGCCGAAGCCTGCGTCCGTGATCACCTTGCGTGCCGCTGCGTCCACCGCTTCACACGGCGTGCCTGGCTTCACCACGGCAAAGGCCGCCGCTTGCGCGCGCTTTTCGAGATTCCAGATCTCCGTCTGCCGTGCGGAGGCGCGGCCGAAGACCGTCGTGCGCGTGATGTCGGACTGGTAGCCGTCCACCGCGCAGCCACCATCGACCTGGATCACGTCGCCTTCCCTCAACTTCTGCGGTTCGATGCTGCCGTGGGGGAACGCCGTGAAGGCGCCGAAGCTCACCGACGCGCTGCCGGTGGCGCCGAGGGCGCGATGGGCGGCAGCGATGTTCGCGCGGAGGTCGTCTTGCGTCATGCCCTCGCGGAAGGTCTGGAACGCGGCCCGGAATGCCTCGATGGTGATGTCGCTGGCCTTCTGCATCAGCGCCAGTTCCGTGGCGCCCTTGAACATGCGGCAGCCAGCGGTGACGCCCTCGGCGTCGACGAACTCGGTGCCCGAACTTTCTTTCTTCACGCCGTTGAAGACGAAGAAGCGCAGGCGCTCTTCCACGCCGACGCGCCCGCCGGCGGCGCCGCGATCCTTGAGGATGCCGGCGATCGGGCGGTACGGGCTTTCATCCTCCTGCCACACCCGCACTTCGGCGTTCTTCGAGACCAGCTCGCGCGCCCGTGCTTCTTCGAAACCGGGGCACACCCACGCGATGTCGCCCTTCGCGGGAATCACCGCCACGAACGGCCGCTCGCTCAGGCCCCAGCGGACGCCCGTGAAGTAGAACATGCTCGATCCGCCTTCGAGGAAGATCGCGCTGATCTTCTGCTCGTTCATCAACCGCTGTGCTTTCTGCACCCGCGCCGCGCGCTCTTCGCGCGTGATCGGCTTGACGTCGGCGGTTATCGGCTTGAGCGCAGCGATGGCCGGATGCGGCCCGCTCGCAGCGGCGGCTGGCGCTTGCGCCTGCGCGGTATCGGATGAATTCCCGCAGCTTGCGACACCGAGACCGAGTCCGGCGGCGGCACTTGAATGGAGAAATGAACGGCGGTTGGTTTTCATGGGCACCTTGTCACGTACGTTTAACCACGAAGCGCACGGAGCACACGAAGCATATCTTTCAAAATGCTTCCTTGCATTTAGAAAAAAGTCTCCGTGTGCTCCGTACTCCTCCGTGTCCTCGGAAGGTGCTTAACGCCCGTGCTTGATGAAGCTGCCGTTCTTCAACTCGGCGTAAGCCTGTTGCAATTCGGCCTTGGTGTTCATCACGATGGGCCCGTACCACGCCACCGGCTCCTCGAGCGGACGACCGGAGATCAGCAGAAAACGGAGACCTTCGTCGCCTGCGGTCACCGTGATTTCGTCGCCGCTGTCGAAGAGCACGAGCGAGCGGTTGCCCAGCATCGAGGGGGTCGCATCATCCGACACGCCAACCAGTTCCGTCTGGACTGGCAACGGCTTCGACGAATCACGGAACGTGCCCGCGCCCGCAAACACATACGCGAATGCATGGCGCGACGCTTCCACTGGAATGCGCTTGGTCTTGTTCGGCGGGATCGAGATGTCGAGATAGCGCGGCTCAGCCGCCACCCCCTCCACCGGACCGCGCTTGCCCCAGAAATCGCCCACCACGATCCTCACGCGCGTCCCATCGTCGTCGGTGACTTCAGGAATGTCTTTGGCGTGGATGTCCTGGTAGCGGGGATCGGTCATCTTCAACGACCGCGGCAGGTTCGCCCACAACTGGAAGCCGTGCATCCGGCCCTCCGGATCACCCTTGGGCATTTCCTGGTGAAGGATGCCGCTGCCGGCCGTCATCCATTGCACGTCGCCGGCGCCGAGCGAGCCGCGGTTGCCGAGGCTATCGCCATGGTCCACGGTACCCGCGAGGACATAGGTGATCGTTTCGATGCCTCGATGCGGGTGCCACGGGAACCCGGCGAGGTAATCGGCAGGACGGTCGTTCCGGAAGTCGTCGAACAGCAGGAACGGATCGAATTCGTTGGTTTCACCGAAGCCAAAGCCGCGGTGCAATTTGACGCCCGCACCTTCGAGATGCGGGGTCGCTTGGATGACCTGTTTCACTGGCCGTAAGGACATGTTTCACTCTTTGATTGCTGATTGCTGATTGCTGATTGCTGATTGCTGATTGCTGATTGCTGATTGCTGATTG
>JALDXK010000089.1:0-14190 GCA_032155105.1 Acidobacteriota bacterium | reverse complement strand
ATAGTGGCGAGCGCCACGCTTTCCACCAGCAGCTGCCGCACGATCCGCCAGCGGCTCGCGCCCATCGAGAAGCGGACGGCGATTTCGCGCGAGCGGTAGATCGATCGCGACAGCAGCAGGCTTGCCACGTTGGCGCAGGCAATCAGCAGGACGAAGATCACCGCGCCCATGACGGTGATGAACATCGGCCGCACGGCGCCGCCGACGAACCGCTCGATCGGCGTTTCGACGCGGATGCTGGAGAAATGCTTCGTCTCCTCGGGATAGCTCGCCTTGATACGTTGGGCAACGGCGGCCATCTGCGCCGACGCCGCGTCGCGGCTGGCGCCGTCGGCCAGCCGCCCGATCACCATCATCGGGCGCGCGTTTATATCCGCCGCGACCACATCGGTCGGCAGGAACGGCAGCCATAACTCGCTGTTGTCGGGAAACTTCATCCGCTCCGGCATGACCCCGACAATCGTCGCGGGCCGGCCGTTGATGCGCAGGGTGCGCCCCAGCACGGCGGCGTCGCCGTTGAAGCGGTTCTGCCAGATCTCGTAGCCGATGATCACCACCAGCTCCGCATCTCGGCGCTCATCGTCGGCGGTGAACCGGCGGCCGAGCAACGGCTGCTGGCGGAGGACCTCGAAGAAATTGCCAGTGACGATCGAGCCCTGCGTCTGTTCGGGCACCGCGGTATCGTCGCTGATGTTGATCGCCCCAGACCCATAGCCGCCGAGTGCGGAGAACGCCGGTGCTTGCGCGCGCCAATCCGCGAGATCGCCGACCGCGGCCCCGCGGCGGCCGTTGCCCGCGCGCCACGATACCGCGTAGAGGCGATCGGCGTGCTCGAACGAGACGCCGCGGATAAAGGCGGCATTGATGATCGTGAACCCGACGGTGTTGGCGCCAATGCCCAGTGCGATCGCGACCACCGCCGCGGCAGAGAACCACTTGTCGCGCAGGATTAGCCGCCAGGCAAACTGGAGATCCTGCAACAGGTCGTCGATCATCGGCAGGCTGCGCGCATCGCGATGTTGCATCGCGAGCGACGAGGCCGCACCCAGCTTGATGCGAGCCGAGCGCCGTGCCTCGGTAGGGGACATGCCCTTGGTGATGTTGTCGGCGGTCAGCATCTCGACGTGCGATTCGAGCTCCTGTGCGAAGTCGTCATCCGCCGCGGATCTGCGGACCATCGCGGCGAGGCGCGCGAACAAGTGCTTCAGGCCGGCCATGCGTCACCTCTTGGGGTCGAGCTGCAGCACGCGCCCGATCACGCCGGCGACGCGTTCCCAATTGCGGGTTTCCGCGGCCAGTTGCTTCCTGCCGGCCTTCGAGATCGAATAGAACTTGGCCTTCCGGTTGTTTTCGGACGTCCCCCAGGTTGCGTCGAGCCAGCCCTTCTGCACCAGACGGATGAGACAGAGATAAATGGTGCCCTGATTGATCTGCAGGGCATCATTACTGATCTGCTCGATCCGGCGGGCGATGCCATAGCCATGCATCGGTCCCATGGCGTCGAGGGTCTTGAGGACCATCAGGTCCAGCGTGCCTTGCAGGATGTCGGACTTGTTCTCGCCCACGGCCTCTCCTGTTGGATGAAAAGAGGAGTCTAGCGTACTCCTCTATACGGCCAACAGGAGCACAGGTTCCAAGGGCGTCCACGGGCAGGTTGTTGCTTTGCTCATGATATTGAGTAAAAATACTCATTACGTTGAGTAAATTGTCTTACCGGCGACGGCAGGCGGACATCCTGGCGGCGAGGCTGGCCGAACCACGGCGATTCCTGCACGTGCTGGCTGGACCACGACAGGTCGGAAAATCCACCCTGGTTCAGCAGGTGATCGAGACCCTGGAGGTCCCCGTGCGCCTGGCCAGCGCCGACGAGCCGACCCTGCAGGGCCCCGAATGGATCGCACAGCAATGGGACGCCGCTCGGCTCGAGGCTGGGCCGGCCGGCGCGGTACTCGTCCTCGACGAGATCCAGAAGATTCCTGGCTGGTCGGCAACGGTGAAGCGGCTGTGGGATGAGGATACCCGCGACCGCCGCCGCCTGAAGGTCGTGGTGCTCGGATCTGCCCCGCTGCTCATGGCTGACGGCCTCACCGAAAGCCTTGCCGGGAGATTCGAAACCATTCATGTGCCGCACTGGTCCTTTGCAGAGATGCGCGACGCCTTTGGCTGGTCCTCGAATCAGTTCGTCTTCTACGGCGGCTACCCTGGCGCCGCACCGCTGGTCAACCAGCCAGCGCGCTGGTCACGGTATGTGGCCGACAGCCTGATTGAAACATCGATCTCACGCGACGTGTTGTTGTTGACCAGGGTTGACAAGCCGGCCCTGCTGAGGCGCCTGTTCGAACTTGCGTGCCGATACTCCGGGCAGGTCCTGTCCTACACGAAAATGCTCGGGCAGTTACAAGATGCGGGCAACACCACGACATTGGCGCATTATCTCCACTTGCTCAGCGGCGCCGGGATGGTGCGAGGCCTGCCGAAGTTTGCCGGCGACGTTGCGCGCAGCCGCGGCTCGAGCCCGAAGTTGCAGGTGATGAACACCGCGCTCATGTCGGCGCAGTCGGGCCTGGCGTTGACCGAGGCCCGGGCCGACGGAGAATTCTGGGGACGCCTTGTCGAGTCGGCCGTGGGCGCGCACCTCGCCAATGCTGAAGCCGCTGGTGAAGGCAAGGTCGCGTACTGGCGCGACCGCAACCACGAAGTCGACTTCGTGATGACAGTAGGACGACGAGTGACCGCCATCGAGGTGAAGTCGGGACGCGCGCCCGAAACCCACCCTGGCATGTCCGCATTCAGCGCCGCGTTCAAAGTGAACCGGCAGTTGCTTGTCGGCCAGGGCGGCATCGCGCTCGACGAGTTTCTCGCCAAACCGGTCTCGCACTGGACCCGAACGTGAGCCTGTTCAAGGGTTGAGTGCCGAGTAATAGTCGGCGGCCTCCCGCATCTGCTCGCGACTCAGGCGCGAGGCAATCGCCTGCATGATCGGCGAGTACGAAGACCCGCCACGGCGGTTCTCATTGAGTAGGATGAGCTGCTCGAAGAGATAGTCCGCGTGTTGTCCGGACAGGATGGGATAGGCGGGGTTGCGCTCGGTCGGGGCCGGGCCGTGGCACTGCGAACAGGCCGGAATCTGCTTTGGCGGATCGCCCGACAAGACCAACGACGAACCACGTCGTGCCGGCGCTTCGGCGGGAGGCGTGCCCGGCAGTTGCGCGAAGTAGGTCACCACCGTGGTGCGGGCGGCATCATCGAGCTCGAACGCCTCGGGACGCATGAACCCGCTGTGGCGGCGGCCTTCGCGATACGCCACCAGGGCATTGTGGAGGTAGTCGGGCCGCTGGCCGGCGAGCCTGGGAAACATCCCACCGCGACCCATGCCATCGGCGCCGTGACATCTCGCACAGCGTTCCACCAGCGCCACGCCATCGGCCGTGGTGGTGGTGCCGAAGGCGAGCTCGCGATACACATCGCGCGTCATCCCCGGAAGCACATTCAAGAACGCCACCATCGCCCACACCTCATCGGCGCGCTGCGGCGCCCCCCATGCCGGCATCGCCGTGAACTTGATGCCGTGTCTAACGATCTGGAATAGCTCACGCCGATCCCACCGGGCGATCCGCTCCGGCAGTTCCGGCGGATGCGGCGTCATGCGCATCACCAGCGGTGGCCGCGGCGACAACGGGCTGCCATGGCACGGCCGGCAGCTGCTTTCGTAGTGCGCCGCACCGCGGCCCACCCACGACGGCCAGTCGTGGGTTGGTGGGACGACGGTGCGGGAATAGGTGTAGACCGACCGGCGCTTGATCAGGTCGAGCACCCACGACGTGACGCGCCAATGGCCGAAGCTGGCCTGGATGGGAACCAGCCCGCCGAGAATCACGATGGCCGCGATCAACAAGGCGCCCGCGCCGGCCAGCACGTACCTACCGCGCATCACGCCCGCTCCTCACCGGCGGTGCGCGCCGCGATCAGCCCGCGCGACAACCACACCGCCGCCGCGGGATAGACGAGCGTGCCGGCCAGGATCATCAGGGTCCCGCCGCGTTGCTGGTCGAGGATGCTGCCGTCGCCATGACCGTACAGGTCCCGCGGCGCGAGCGCGATCAGTACACCGAGCATGGTCATGTGGGCGAAGGTCAGCACCAGCGCAATCACCCCGGAACCGGCACGCCCGTCGCGTTCGCGCGCCTCGCCGCCGAGGATCGAGAACCACAGGTACAGCGCGGCGGCGGCGAACGAGATCTGCTCGGCGGCAAACCACGCGCTGTCGTGTCTGGCCGCGGCGTGCAGTACAGGCAAGTGCCAGCCCCAGACGATCACGAACTCGATCAGGCACGCCACGAGCGGCGAGAACCGCGACGATGCCACACGGACCGGATCGACACGCGTGCCGCGGACCATCGCCGCAACGAACGGCGCCAACAGCGCGACGAGCGTCATGTGCCACGCCATGTGCTGTGTGAAGGTCACAGGCACCCTCCCACTGCGATCACGGCAACCGCGACATAGAGCGTTGCGGCCATGCTCAGTCCGGCGAGCAGCATGGTGGTCAACGCCATGAACTGCGTCCGATCCTCAGGCGTCCCATCGTCGTTGGACCGATCGGGCAGCCGGCGGCCATGGCGGTGAAGGCCGTAGCCGAAACAGATCGCGATGATGACGACCGCTGCCGCCGTCATCACTGCGACGGCCGTGCGCGCGCCTTCAAAGCCACCGTGACCCGCGAAACGGCCGCAGGCCAGCGCAATCCAGATGTAGCAGGCCGTGAAGTGCGTGGACCACACGACAGGGGCGACAATCGGAATCCACAACCGTTCTCGCGGCTTCGTCTCCATCTCACACCACGTAGGGGAACCCGGCATTGATGGCGATGGCGATCGCCACCGTCACGAACGTGAAGTGCCAGTACAAGACGACGTTATGCAGTTCCATGTCGTATTTCGCGGTCATGCGCCCGGCGAGCCGTCTCGCGAGGCAGTAGAGCTGCATGACGATGCCGATGGCCAATTGGAGGGCCGACCAGATCGCGAGCAGCCAAATCACCGACGCATAGACGTGCGACGTGGGATCGAATCGCGCGAGATAGGGATGCCCGAGGACCGCTGCGATGCCGCCGGCGGCGGCGAGCACGCCGACGAGCGAAGCCGCGTAGAAGGCCGGCGCGAGATCAGCAGCATTCCATCGCCTGGCGAGCAGCGTCGCGATCCAGGCGATCGCGGTTGCCAGGAGCCCGATCGCCGCCACCACCGCGTAGTTGCGGGCCCCGTCCGGAATGAAGTTCTGGTGCAGCGTCCAGTAGAAAAAGTAGCCGAAGACGATGCACATGAACGCCGTGAAGATCGCGAGCATGGTGATGCCCATGGCCCACCATCCCGCGGACTGCCGGCCCGACGCATACAGCGGCAGCGTGACGCCGAGGCCGACGTGCTTCGCGTCTTTCTCCGGAATCTCGCCGGTGCCGGTCCATAACCAGATCACGATCGCGATGAGCGACAGCACGACGCTGACGCCCATCAGCGCATACATCTTGAAGGTGGGAAAAATGAAGATGCCGCCAACGGCGAGGGCGGCGAAGAATGTGATGTAGGTCGGCCCGGGGATGCGCATGCATTGCAGAGGTGCCGCATCGATCGACGAGGTGATCAGCATTTCGCGACGGCCTTCCTCCGCATCCGGCAGGAAGAACTTGCCGGCGTCGTAGTCCTCCATGAAATGCGGCGTTTCCCACAACGGGTAGCACCGCTCGACGAGCGGGATGGTCCGGACTCCCCATGGAATCCCTGGAATCTCCTGCAGCCATTCCACCGAACCCGCGTTCCACGGGTTGCGTGGCGCATTCGGCTCTTTCGACTTCGGCCGCAGCACGTCCCACGCCACCACCGCGAATCCCGCGGCGAGCACGAAGGCGCCGATCGTCGACAGCAAGTTGAGCGATTCGAGGCCGAGGCCTGCGGGATACGTGAAGACGCGCCGCGGCAGGCCCATCAGGCCAGTGAGGTGCATCGGCATGAAGGTGGCGTTGAAGCCGATGAACACCAGCCAGAACGACAGCCGCCCGAGCCGCTCCGACAGCAGCTTGTTCAGCGCGAGCGGGTAGTAGTAGTACACGCCGGCGATGACGGGGAACACGGCACCGGCGATCAGCACCGTGTGCAGGTGCGCGACGATGAAATACGAATCGTGGGCCTGGAAGTTGAATGGCGCCATCGCCACCATCACGCCGGTGAGGCCGCCGATCACGAACGTGGACAGCCCGCCGACGATGTAGAGCATCGGTGTCGATCGCACGACGGTGCCGGCCAGCAGCGTGGCGATGAAACAGAAGAACTGGATGCCGGTCGGAATGGCAACCGCCATCGACGCGGCCGAGAAAATGGCGAGCGTCACGCCCGGCAGGCCGGTCGTGAACATGTGGTGCACCCACAGCCCGAAGCTCAGGAAGCCCGTGCCGATCGCCGCCAGCACGATCCAGGTGTAGCCGACAATGGGACGGTGCGCCGCGGTCGAGACGATCATCGCCACGAGCGCCACCGAGGGCAGGAAGATGATGTAGACCTCCGGATGGCCGAAGATCCAGAACAGGTGCTGCCAGAGCAGCGGATCGCCGCCACCGGCCGCATCGAAGAATGGCCAGCCGAACGCTCGCTCGAGCTCGAGCAGGATGGTGCCCGCGATCAGCGGCGGAAAGGCGAACACCACCATCACGCCGGCCACCAGCACGTACCACGCGTAGAGAGGAATCAGGTTGAGCCGCATACCCGGGGCGCGGCAGCGCAGCACGCCAACGACGAGCTCCACCGCCGCCGCGATCGCCGCGACTTCGATGAACGAGAACCCGAGCAGCCAGATGTCCGCGCCGATCCCCGGTTGGTAGCGGCTGCTCAGCGGCGGATACATGAACCCCCCGCCTTCCGGCGCGGCGTTGAAGAAGGCGCCGCCGATTGCGAACGCCCAGAAGCCGAACGCCGACACGCGCGGGAACGGCAGCTCGCGCGCGCCGATCATCGCCGGCAGGAACAGGATCGAGACCGACTCGAAGATCGGAATGGCGAACAGGAACATCATCACCGAGCCGTGCAGGGTGAAGATCTGGTTGTATTGGCTCGCCGACAGGAAGTCGTTCTCGGGCCGCGCCAGTTGCAGTCGCATCAGCAGTGCGAGGATGCCGCCGAAGATGAAGAAGACGAAGGTGACGGCGACGTACCACACCCCCACCACGGTGTTGTTGACCGCCGACCAATAGCGCCACCCGGTGGGGATGCGCCAGGCGTCGAGCAATCGCTGGGCCTGCTCGCGCTGCAGGGAGCCTTGTGTGACGTTCATTGCAGGGTTCGGAGGTACTCGGCGATGCGGCGCTGCTCCTCATCGGGCAGGGCTGCAAACGGCGGCATCAGCGCGCCAGGCTTGATGCGATCCGGATGCGCGACGAAGCGCATGAGGCTCTCGACATCGTTGGGGAGCGTGCCGGCGGCAATGCTGCGGCGGCTGCCGACGTGCGTGAGGTCTGGCCCAATCGTCGCGACGGCCGGCGTCCCACGAATCGCGTGGCACGCGGCGCAGCCGTTGGTGAAGAAGGCCTCAGCGCCGGCGCCCGCCACGGCCACCGCGGATTGCGCCTGTTCGGTCAGCCAGCGATCGAACGCATCCGGCGTCATCACCTCGGCGACCAACGCCATGCGGGCGTGGGAGGCGCCGCAATATTCCGCGCACCACCCACGGTACGTGCCTGCGATCGTCGGCTCGAGGGTCAGGCGAGTGATGCGTCCAGGGATCAGGTCCACCTTCCCGGCCAGCGCCGGGATCCAGAACGCATGGATCACATTGGTGCTCGTCAAGGTGACCTCGGTCACCCGATCGCGCGGCAGGCGGATTTCGTTGGCCAGCTCGACGGAGACGCCGCCGGGAGCGTCGTAGCGGACGCGCCACCACCACTGTTCGCCGACGATCGTCACGCGTACGGCCGGGTCGGCCACCAGCGCCCGCTGCCGCGCCAGCGCGGGCATGCCGTAGGCAAGCAATGCCGCAAGTACGAGCGCGGGCACCACACATCCGCCGATCAGGATGAGCCGCAACCCGTCCCGTTCACTCCACCGTGAGCCTCGAGCGCGCGACGCATGAAGCGCGATGGCTGTGACGGCCAGCCAGATCACGGCACCGCCTGCGGTCATGACCCAGAAGAGATCTGCGATCTCGGCCGCATCGCGGCCGGCGCTCCGCAACACATCAAACACGGGCAAATCTGATTCAAGAGGTCTGCCACCCGTCACAAGACGGCTGAGGTGATGGCAGCTTTCACGACCGGGAACGGCGCGCGTCTTGCTGGCAATCTACACATGAGGATCGTCATGAGACGCCACCTTCTGATCACTGTCGTCGCAATCGTCGGGGCCTCGGCCGCGTGCACCAACACATCCGGATTCAATGTGATTCAGAGCTACGGTCCCAACCCCACGCTGCCTGAGCCTGACACCTCGTTAATTCCAACCATCAACGTCGTCAGCGCAACCGGCTGGGGAGACGGCGAACAGCCCACTCCGGCAGCGGGCACCTCCGTCGCGGCGTTTGCGCGCGGCCTCGATCATCCACGGTGGCTGCACGTGCTGCCCAACGGCGACGTGCTCGTGGCGGAGACCAACGCGCCACCGCGGCCGGATGATGCGAAAGGCATCAAGGGCTGGTTCTTCAAGCGCTTTCAGAAAAAGGCCGGCGGCGCGGTGCCGAGCGCAAATCGCATCACGCTGTTGCGCGATGCCGATGGGGACGGCACGGCCGAGGTCCGCACGGCGTTCATGACCGGCTTGAATTCACCGTTTGGCATGGCGCTGGCCGGCAACACGCTCTACATCGCCAACACTGATGCCGTCGTGAAGGTGCCGTACGTCGAGGGCACAACCGAGATTCGCGACACGCCGCAGAAGGTGGCCGACCTTCCTGGCGGCACGCTGAACCATCACTGGACCAAGGGCCTGATCGCGAGCGCGGACGGCGCCAAGCTCTATGCCGCTGTTGGCTCGAACAGCAACGTCGCCGAGAACGGCATGGACAAGGAAGAAGGCCGCGCGGCGATCTGGGAGATCGATGCTGCGACCGGCGCGTCGAAAGTCTTTGCCACCGGGTTGCGCAATCCCGTGGGCATGGCGTGGGAGCCAACCACGCGGACGTTGTGGACCTCGGTCAACGAGCGCGACGAGCTCGGCCACGACCTCGTCCCGGACTACATCACCTCGGTCCAGGACGGCGGATTCTATGGCTGGCCGTACAGTTACTTCGGGCAGATCGTCGACGAGCGCGTGGAACCGCAGCGCCCCGACCTCGTGGCCAAGGCCATCAAGCCCGATTACGCGCTCGGCGCGCACACCGCCTCGCTTGGCCTCGCGCACTCGACGAAGAACAGCCTGCCGCCGCAGATGCAAGAGGGCATGTTCATCGGCCAGCACGGATCGTGGAATCGCGATCCGCGCGCCGGCTACCGGGTGATCTTCGTGCCGTTCAGCGGCGGCAAGCCGAACGGGCTGCCGATGGAGATCCTGACCGGCTTCGTCCGCGACAACGGCGACGCGATGGGCCGGCCGGTGGGCGTCGCGCTCGATTCGCGCGGTGGCCTCCTGGTCGCCGACGACGTGGGCAACGCGGTATGGCGCGTCAGCGGAACCAGAACGGTTACAAGGTTACAAGGGTTACAAGGGTTACAAGGGTTACAGGAGTTCTCCCATGCAAAGTAGAGCGAGATTTCTCGGCCATCCGGTGCATCCGATGCTGGTGGTGATTCCACTCGGTCTGTTCATTGCCGCGGCGGTGCTCGACGCGTTGTACTACTGGCGCGGCGACACGCTGTTTGCGCTGATCAGCTACTACAACATCGCCGGCGGCATCCTCGGCGGCCTGCTCGCCGCGGTGTTCGGGTTGCGCGACTGGGTGGCGATCCCCTCGGGCACGCGCGCCAAGCGCATCGGCCTGTTCCACGGCGCGCTGATGGTCGTTGTGGTCCTGCTGTTTAGCGCGGTCTGGCTTGCGCGCACCGCGCTTCCCGACTACGCACCCACCACACTGCTGCTCGGTATCGAAGGCGCGGCGATCGCGACGGCGCTCGTTGGCGGCTGGCTTGGCGGCGAGCTGGTCGATCGGCTGGGCGTGGGCGTTGATGACGGGGCGCATCTCGATGCGCCGAACTCGCTGAGCGGTCGTCCGGCAAGCGTCCGGCGCGTGTGACCTGACGCCCCCTCGGGCGGCCCCAAGTTTGTAATCACGGGCGCGGGAACTGAAATCGCGATGGCCTCCACCATCGCGATTTTCCCGCGTTTTCGCGTGGTACCTGCCTTGCTGGCGCAGCCAGACGTGGAACGCGTTCTCTCGGCTGCACTGATGCCCGAGCGGTCCAGGAGCCGCTTTGGCCCCCTCCTGAGCCGCCTCGAAGAGGTCAACAAGGAGCTTTGGCTCTTGCTGTCGCTCTTCTCTATCTGCCTGCTCCTCAACTACGTCGTGTCGTCGCAGCGGATGGTCCTGAGCTTCTATACCTTTCCAACCTTGTGGTCGGCGTACGTCTACGGGCGCCGACACGCCACGCTGACGGCATTCGCCAGCGTGCTGGTGGTGGTCCTCATCATCCTGCAGAGGCCGGAGATCCTCGCGGAGGCGCCGGCGGCGGCGGGCTTCGTCGAGCGCTGGCTCGCCGTGGTCGCGTGGGGCGGCACGCTGATGATTACGGGCTACCTGATGGGCACGCTCTATGAGCACCGCAGCGCCCAGTTGCGCGAACTGCGCGACACCTACAACGGCGTGCTGTTACTGCTGCGGCACTTCATCTCGAAGGACAAGTACACCGAAAACCACTGCTACCGCGTGTCAATCTACGCGGCGCGGATCGCCTCGCGCCTCGACCTCGGCGCGGACCGCATCGAGGACATTCGCGCTGCGGCGCTGTTACACGACATCGGCAAGCTCGACATCAGCCGCGAGCTGCTGTACAAGGCGGCGCGGCTCACGAAAGAGGAGTTCGAGCACGTGCAGATGCACGTCGAGAAGGGTGTCGAGATGCTCGAATCGGTGGGCGGTTCGCTGCGGCGGGTGCTGCCGATCGTGCTCGCGCACCACGACAAGTTCGACGGCACCGGCTATCACCCGCTGCGCGGCGAGGAGATCCCGATCGAGGCGCGGGTGATCGCGGTGGCCGACGTCTACGACGCGCTGACCAGCGATCGGCCGTACCGCAAAGCCATGTCGCCGTTCGATGCGAAGGACATCCTGTTGAAGGGGCGCGGCACCGATTTCGATCCGCGCGTCATCGACGCCTTTATCGACGCGCTCAAGCGAGGAGAGATGGAGGTCGCCGCGGTTCAGGTCTAAGACCGGGCGACCTTCATCGAACCTCACGGGCGGGACTACAGTCCCGCCCCTACGTCTTGAAAGCGCAGGCTAGCGCAGGCGCGCGGCGCGGCCGCGGAGCGCTTCCGCCAGCGCCGCATGGCGCTGCGCATCGATGCCGCTCTTCGACTTGCCGTCCGCGTCGATCTGCGCGGCCAGTGCGTCGAGCCCGTCGAGCGCCGCCTTCGCGTTGCCCTCCTTGCCGGTGCGCAGCGAATCGACCTTCGAGAGACCCTCGTTGATGGCGCGCACGCGCTCGGCGCTGATGCTCTTCGAGCGGTTCAGCTGATCGACGTACGACTTGGCCACCGCGGTGGTCGGCTGCCAGGCCACCTTCGGCTGGTTCTGCGAGTTGAACTCCTGCAGGCGGAACTGCATGGCCGCGTCGATCTCGTTCTGCGACAGCAGCTCGCTCGGCTTGAGCCGGAACACGTCGATGCCGCGCGCCATCTCCGAGCCGTAGAGGTTGCCGTTGTACCAATACGTGGACCAGTAGCCGCCCGACAGCATCGCCTCGCCATTGATCGGGCCACGGTCGAAGTACGCGATTTCTTTCGCGTTGGCCGAATCGGTGAAGTCGAACACCGAGAGGCCGCCCTGGTACCACGCCTGCACCATGATGTCGCGGCCCGGCACCGGGATCAGCGAGCCGTTGTGCGCCACGCAGTTTTCCTGATCGGTCTGCGCCGCGGGCATCTTGAAGTATCCCTTGTGCACCAGCTTGCCGTTGACGATGTCATAGATCGCATCAGCACCCCACGTCAGCGGGTCTTTGGCGCGGCAGCGCGGCGCGCCGCCGCCGCCCCACTCGTCGGTGAACAGCACTTTGGTGCCGTCGTTGTTGAAGGTGGCCGAGTGCCAGTAGGCGAAGCCGGGGTCGGTCACGGCGTCCAGCCGCTTCGGGTTGCGCGGATCGCTGATGTCCATCAGGATGCCGTTGCCCGAGCAGGCACCGGCGGCCAGACCGATTTCCGAGTAGACGGTGATGTCGTGGCACTGGTTGGTCAGGCGCGATCGCTGCGTGTTGGCGCCGTGGTCGCCGCCCTGCCACAGGCCGGCGATGTTGCCGGTCTCGTTCATGAAGATGCGCGGCTGGTTGACGATGCGTGCCTGCGACGGAGTGGCCAGCGGCACCTCGATCACGTCGATGCTGAACAGCGACGTATTCGGATCTTCCTTCGCGTCCTTCCCGGAACAACCGACCAGCTCGTCACCCGAGCGCACGCCGCCGGTGCCGGACGCGTAGAGGTAGAGGCGGGTCTTGTCCTTCAGGTCGGGGACGAGGGTGTGCGTGTGCGAGCCGCGGCAGGTCTGCACCGCCGCCACCTGCTTCGGATTCTTCAGATCGCTGATGTCGAAGATGCGCACGCCACGGAAGCGCTCGTTGCTCACCGGCGGCACCACGCCCTGCAGGCCGCAGTCGAGGCGCCCGCGGGTCTGTTCCACCGACATGAACAGCAGGTTGCCCCACGTCGACACGTCGCCCTGGCCGCCGGGGCACACCACCGACGCGATCAGCTGCGGACGGTTGGCGCGTTCGATGTTGTAGGTGTTGAAGCCGTGATAGTTGCCAACCACGACATGATTGCCGCTGAAGGCGAGATCCGAGTTCGTGTACGACAGCTGGTTCGGATTGGGCGGCGTGCGCGGCGCGCCCGGCGCGGGCTCAGGCTGCTGCGGCGGACGGGTGCCAAGCGGGCGGTCCTTATCGAAAAAGCCCTCGGGTTTGGGCAGGTTGGAGACGAGCTCCATGTTCCACGCTGCCTCGGCGGCCTTCTGGCCAGGACCGCCGGCCTTCAGCGTGGCGCGCGGATCGGTGGTCGACGGCCGCGGCAGGTTGTCTGGCGGCGTCGGATCCGGCAGACGCTGTTGCGGCGACTGGTTCGCCGGCTGCTCCGCCACCGGCGCGGGCTGTTGAGCCGAGGTCACTGTCATTGATGCCGCAACGATGGCCACGCCCGTCAAAGCTTTCACGATTCTCATGACGTTCCCTTTGTGACTGTTAACTGCCGTCTGCTGACTGAACTCTTAACTGCCGACTGCCGACTGCTGGCTGCTGGCTGCTGGCTGTTCTTACCGCAGTGTCGCGGCGCGGCCCTTCAATGTATCTGCAAGCGCCGTGAGGCGCATCGCGTCGCGGCCGGTTTTGGTTTTCGCGTCTGCCTCAACCTGGGTCGCCACCGCGACCAGCGAGTCGAGGCGAGTCGCCGCGTCACGCTCCTTGCCGGTGCGAAGCTCATCCACCTTCGCGAGCGCATCCCGAACGGTACGCGCTCGCTCCGGCGCGATCGCGTTGTTGCGGCCGAGCTGATCGAGATACGCCTTCGCCACGATCGAGGTTGCCGGCCACTTGATGCGCTGCTGGTTCTGCGCGTTGAATTCGGCGGCGCGCACCTGGACGGCGGCGTCGATCTCGTTCTGCGTCAGGTGCTGCGTCGGCACCAGGCGGAAAATGTCGACGCCGCGCGCGATCTCGGCGCCGTAGAGGTTGCCGTTGTACCAGTAGGCGCTCCAGTAGCCGCCGATGATCAGGTTCTTCTCGTCGAGCGGGCCGCGATCGAAGAAGGCGATCTCGACCGGGTTCTTCGAGTCGGTGTAGTCGAACACCGACACGCCGCCCTGGTACCAGCCCTGGACCATGAGGTCGCGTCCCGGCACCGGGATGATCGAGCCGTTGTGGGCCACGCAGTTCTCGGTCTCAGTCTGCGGCGCCGGCATCTTGTAATAGCCGCCGAACACGAGCTTCTTGTCGACGATGTCGAAGATCGCGTTGGCGCCCCACGACATCTGATCGCTGGCGCGGCAGCGCGGCCGCGTGCCGCCGCCCCACGC
>JALDXK010000088.1:0-14219 GCA_032155105.1 Acidobacteriota bacterium | reverse complement strand
ACCCGTGCTTGACCACGACGCCTTCGAGCACGTTGGCGCAGTCCTCGCAGCGGTCGGTGGCCTCTTCGAGCAGATCGAGCACTTCCTTCCACTTGATGACGGTGATGGCGTCTTTCTCTTCCTCGAACAGCCGCCGCAGCGCCTCGTCGTGAATGTCGTCGGCGGCGTTTTCAAGACGGTTCACCTCGACCGCAAGTTGGTGCACGTCCTTGCGCCGCTCGAGCGCCTCGACGGCGACCTTGACCTGCATCGCCGACTGCCAGGTCAGCGAGGCGAGCTCGCGCGCGCCGTAGCGCAGCTGCGCCATCCGGTAGCGGCGCGTCACCGCGGCGGCCGCGTCGATGGCATCCATCACGTCGTCGAGCGACTTGGCCAGGGCGTGGATGTCTTCACGATCGATCGGCGTCACGAACGTGGAGTTGAGCCGCTGAATGATGTTGTGCGTCAGCGAGTCGCACTCGGATTCGATCTGCTTGATTTGTAGCGCCGTGTCCCAGGCCGGCGGGTCCGACGCGAGCATCCGTTCGAGCAGGGTGGCGCCGGAGACGATCCGGTCGGCCAGGGTGATGAAGTCGGAAAAGAACTTTTCTTCGCGGGGAATCAGGCGGAAGCGCACGCCCCAAAGTATGTCACACGGACGTTACACCGCCGTCACATTCAATGTATCTGCTTAATCATCAACCACATACGAGAACAGCTTGTAGCGCCCATCCTTGACCATGGCGGAGCCGTACAGTCGCAGAATCAGGTCGCGGCCGGTGTCGTCGGTGGCGATCACCTCGCTGTCGCGCATCACGGCAAACGTCTTGTACTGCGTCGTCTCGCCGGTAAATCTGGTGCGCACGAATTTCAACGGCCGGCCCGAATAACGCACAAACGTGTTGCCAAGCTCACCGGTGCTCCGTTGGTGCATCTGGCCCCATGCGTAGTCGAACGGCACGTTGCGCTCGGGGCGGCTGGTATCCAGCTCGGGCCAGACGTGAGCTCGAAACTCCTCCTCGCTGAGCGCGAGGGCGCGCAACCCCTCGAGGTCTTTCCGCTCGAGCGCAGACAGCACCGCGCGCGCCAGGTCTTCGGGAGACGCGAAGGTCTGCGAGAGCGGCGCAGTGGCACGGGTTGGCTGCGCCGGCGTGGAGCAGGCCGCCGTCGCCACGACGACGGCGGCCATGAATCCTATCGCCGCGCTGGAGGGGCGGCACACATAGGTTGTCACCGCTGCGGGAACGACGTCCATCCCGTCATCCAATTATCGGCCGGCGCCGGGGGCACCGCACCGATAAAGGTGACCGCCTCGAAGAAGCCGTCGTTGGGCGGCTGAATCGGCGCCACCTGTCCGCCGGCGAGGGTCGCCACGCCGGTCGGCTGGAAGTTCGGATTCTCGTGACTCGAGCAGCCCGCCGCGGAGATCCCGACCATGGCGTCGGTGGTGCTCGTCGCGGTGGTGATCGCCGGGAAGCGGCCGCTGGTGACATAGGTCATCACGCTCGCGTGCATGTTGGTCGGCATGCCCCAGGCCACTCCGGCGCCCATCTGCGAGGTGCCGTTATCGACCTGGCCGGTCGTCGCCGTGTTGGTGGTTTCAATCTGGAACCCCACGGTCTTGAATCCGGTGATCAGGAAGTTGCGAATGGTGAACGCCGTGCCACGACGCAGGTTGGCCGCGCGCGGACCCTCGCCGCCTTCGTTCCGATCCGGATCGCCGCACATCGTGATGTTGTAAATCTGCGGGTTGGCGCGCGGCAGCAGGTTGTTGTTGAACTCGTTGTTGTCGGCCTCGATGCCGTTGTCGGCGTCGTCACCACGCTGAGTGATAGCCACGAACTGGGCGCGGCCCGTCCAACCGAAGGTCCAGTCGAAGCTGTCGTCGGCGGCGTTCGAGGCAACGGCGTACTTGATGTCGGCCGTGCCGCCGAACCATTCGAGCGCGTCGTCGCGGTTCATGTGCACCTGGATGTGATCGTACGAGCCGCCGCGGCCCACGGCCTGGAACGCGATGCCGTTCAGCTCGTTGTCGGGGCTGAATTCGACACCAGCAAACTCCACCCTCACATACGACAGCGAGCCGCTGTTGTCGTTGGGATCGTTGCCGCCATAGACGCCAGTATCACCCTCGCCGGCGCCTTGGCCGCCCTCGAGGTTCACCGGGGCCCGGCCGTTGAGGATGATGCCGCCCCAGTCACCGCGGGAGCGGCTGCCGACCGGCTGATCGCTCGTGAAGACGATCGGCGCCGTACGCGTGCCGATCGCGTTGAGCCGGCCGCCGCGCTCCACGATCAGCGTGCCGACGCTGCCAGCTTCGCCAATCACCCTGGTACCTGCCTGGATGTTCAACGTGGCGCCCTCGCGAACGAAGACGGCGCCGCGCAGGACGTAGTAGAAGTTGTTGGTCCAACTCTCGGTCCCGGTGATCTCGTTGGTCACGACAATCACCGGCTTGTCGATACCGGGCACGTTCGCCGGCGGCGCCTGGTCAGCGCGGATGGTGGTCCCCGCGCCGGCAAGCATCGCTGCCGCGACGGCGATACCGGCAAATCTCTTCGACATCTGATTCATGATGGCTGCTCTCCGCTCGTCATTACGTCCGATCCATTGCTGCGTCATCTGCGGCCCCTAGAACAAGTCCACGCCGAATGCGACGCCGTAGGTGCGGCCCAGTTTGTAAGAGCGCTGCCGGCGGTCGCCTTGCGTGTATTGGAAGTTGGGGTCGGTGAGATTCTCGAAGCTGACGCGCAGGTTGAACTTCTGGCCGAACCGCTGGACGAACACCAGGTCCACGGTTTCGTGGCCCTGCTCGACGATATCGGGTGCGCCATTGGAGCCGACGTCGGAAATCCGATCGCCGACGTAGTTCCACAGCACGCGGCCGGTAAAGCCGGCCCGCGCATATTCACCCGTGACGTTGAACAGGTTCGCCGACTGGCCGGCCAAGGGACGCTCGAGGGACGTCTGCACCGTTCGCTGGTCCTCCGCGAGCGTAATCTTCGAATCCACCCACGTGTAGTTGGCGTTGACGAAGAAGCCGCCGCCGAACTCGTAAGCGGTCTCGAGCTCGAGGCCGAAGTTGCGTGCCTTGTCGGCGTTCTGGAACGTCGAAATCGGATTGGCGGCGGCGATCACGACGCGCTCGATGGGCTTGTCGAAGTACTTGAAGAACGTGCTGGCCGACACGATGTTCCGTGCGCCCGGGAACACTTCCCAGCGGGCATCGACGTTCTGGATGAGCGCGCGCTCCAGGTCCGGATTGCCGCGCGTGGCGCGGCTGCCGACGACGTCGGTGAATTCGAACTCCGCCACCTCGCGGAACTCCGGCCGGTTCACGGTCGTGCTGTAGCTCAGGCGGATGTTCTGACTGCTGCTCAGCGTCTGCACGAAATTCACGGCCGGGAAGATGTCGGTGTTGTGGTTCTCAGACGTCACCGTGCGCACGAACAGGCCGAAGGGGTCGAAGCTGTCGACCTTCTGGTTCCAGTCTTCCACGCGGGCGCCCGCCACCAGGCGCGAGCGGGCCGACATTGCGATGTCCACCATGCCGTAACCGGCGACGGTCTGCTGGTCGCCGGCGTAGGCGTCCACCGGCCGCGTCTCTTCGTTGAAACGGAAGGCGGTGCCGATGTTGGCTTGCGTGTAGAGCTCCTCGGGCTCTTGGGTCAAGTCGGTGGTCGGCGCGCCATCCTTGTTGAGGACGACCGGAATGAAGCGGAATCGGCGTGACTCGAAGTCGCGGTTGCGGTCGACGTAATTGAGACCGAACTTGAACTGGGTCGGCCTGGTGCCGCCGGTCCTGAAGATGTTCCAGTTCAGCGCCACGTCGGTAGTCTGGTCGTCGAGGGTGTTGAACATCCGGAACCCGCTCTGCGACTCGTCGGCGAGGACCGGGGCGATTGCGGTGTTGGGCTCGAGCGTGCCGGCGCGGAATGGCTGCTGGTAGAGCGTTTCACGCAGATCCGGTTCATCACGATTGGCATTGGCGACATTGACGCGCCAATCGATGCGGCTGTTGCCGAAGCCCTTGAGGAAGTGATCGCCGGTGACCGCGGTCGACAGCAGACCCTCTTCGATGTACTGCAGACGGTAGTTCCGATAGTAGAAGACGTTCTCGGTGTTCGGCCCCTCGAAGTAGCGGCCTTCGTCTCGGCCGCTGTGGCTGTAGAAATTCTCCACCGACAGGCGGTTGTTGGAATTGAACTGGTAGGCCACGTTGAACACGGCGCCGAGTTGCGCCCGCTGCGTGCCGTACTGGATGTCGTAGTCGCTGACGGCTTCGAGCTCGTCGACGTCGCCAATGCGATAAAAGGCGCGCTCTTCCTCGACGTACTGCTCTTTGTAGGAGTGGGTCACGCTCGCGATGAGACCAAGCTTGCCAAAGCGGTTGCCGAAGACCGCTCCCCAGTTCTGGCCGGGCGCGCCGTCGGCCAGCCCCGGTGTCCACACATTACTGAGCTGACGGCCCAGGTTCGTAATGTCATCGGGATTCAGGCCCACGTCGGGTGTGTAGATGCCCTGCCGCACGACCTTGCTGTCGGGAAACGACGACGGCATCGTGCGGGTGCCGCTGTCGAAGCCCCAGAAGTCGCGGCTGCCGAGCGGGCTGAGCGGAATCTCCTTGCCCGTCGAGGTTGTGTACCCAGTCATGCCGTAGGAGAACGACACTACCGGACGGCTCGGGAACTTGAGCGGGTTGATCTGAACCAGCCCCCCCGCAAACTCAGCCGACCGATCCGGCGAGTACGACTTGTTGACCTGCACACTGTCGAGCAACCCTGCCGGGAAGAGATCGAGCGGCACCACTTTCTTGTCGGGTTCGGTGGTGGGCAGCGTTGCGCCCGACAGCGTGGTATTGCTGTAGCGCTCACCGAGACCGCGCACGAACACATATTGGTTGTCGACCACCGACAGGCCCGTGACGCGCGACATCGCCGCCGCGGCATCGGTGTCGGCGTTCTTTTTCATGTCCTGCGAGCCGAGATTGTCGGTGATGACCGCCGCGTTCTTGCGCTCGGCAATCTGCGCCTCGGTCGACGAGGTGACCGCGTCCAGGAAGACGGCGGCCTTCACTTCGACGGTCTCCGCAAAGCGCGACATCGCCAGACCGATATTGGCGTCGATCGCTCGTGAACCGGCCGCCACGTCGACCTTGATGGACTTGGCTTCGTAGCCATCCATCCCCGCCTTGATCTCATAACTGCCCGGAACGAGGTCGATCACATAGCGGCCATCAACGTCGGTGAACACGGTTTCACCGCCGACCACCTCGACGGCCACGCCTGGAAGCGTGAGATTGTTGAACTCGTCCTTGACGATGCCTGTGACGCGCACTTTGCGCGCTGGCGCGGTAGACGCCGCCTGCTCCGCGATGAGCGGCGCAACCGTGCCCGCGAGCATCATGGTCAGGAGGGAGAGGCGTCCGAATGTACGGAGATTCATACTAGCCCTCAGAATGGAAGTCATTACGAAACCAAAGGCTAATGGCGGGATGTGAATCGACTATGACGCGATCGTTACAGGCAGGTTAACGACCTCGACGGGACGGATCTGACGGAGAGTTAACTACGCCGAAACGTGCGTCTAGTAGAGGTAGCGCCTGGCAGCCGCCAGGCCGTCCAGGCTGTAACTGCGGCGCTCTCCCAGCCGCAACTCGCTGCGGATTTCGTTCTCACGCCTGATTGCGCATGCATCCGTGGCCTTTTGATTGGGCAACGGATCAGCGCATTTTCCCGACAGATGTCCAGCGAGCAGGTACGGGATCGCGTGCCCGTAGATCTCGTGCGCGAGGATCCGATCCAGATCAGCTTTGAGGTCAGCGATCGTTGCGTCGCTGTAGAGGGTTTCGAGCAGCGGCAGGTTGACCACCACCACAACGATGTCGACGCGCGACCAGTCGTCGGCGAGCGGCTGCACTTCGGCAATCACGTTGGGATCAAAGGGCCTGTCGGGCCCGCCGCTGTCATCGCGAACCCGGACCTTGTCGGGCGTGACCACCACGACGCGCCGCCCGGTGTTGACGATGTCCTCCAGTGCCTTACGCCAGCGCGAGCTGCCGGCGTACAGGCGCGCCAGGCTCGCCGACAACTCCGGGTGATCAACGGTAATAGGAGGGCGATCGCGCGAGGTCCAGCGCGGTTGGCCGGCCGAGGCGGAAGTACCGAATGCGACGGCAAGCGTCACAGCCACGATGCCAACAGGGCAAACTCGTCCGGTCATGCTCGAGTTACGACTCTGTAACGGTATCGTTAAATCTCTGTTGCATCAATAGAACACGGCGAGAATTTACATGTGTAACGCCGTATCGTCACGCGGGTATGATGAAAACCATGACCCGAACCCTGACAATAATTGCGCTGTCGTGCTTGATCGAGACGACTGGACTCTCGGCGCAGATGAAGCACGTGGACCTGACAGACATCAAGGGCAACAACGTCGGCATGGCGATGATCTCGCCCGCCAAAGGAGGCGGGGTTTCAATCGACCTCACCTTGAAGGGACTGCCACCCGGGGAGCACGCCATTCACCTTCACGAGGTCGCCAAGTGCGAGGCGCCGACATACAAGAGCGCGGGCGCACATTTCAACCCGACGAAGAAGAAGCACGGACTCTCGAACCCTGACGGCCCGCATGCCGGCGACATGCCGAATTTCACTGTGGCCGCCAATGGCACCGCGCAGACCACCATCACGAACAAGAACGTGACGATGGGTACGGAGACTAATTCGATCTACGCCGGCGGCGGGACCGCATTGGTGATTCACGAAAAAGCCGACGACCTGAAAACGGATCCGTCCGGCAACGCCGGCAATCCGCTCGCCTGCGGCGCGATCACGAAGTAGGCGACGTCACGATGGCGCGAATCTTGTCGATGTCCGCGTTGGTGTGCCTGGGGGGCGCGATGCTTGCCGCGGTCGCGTGCGGCGAATCGCAACCGCCGGCCGCGCAATCCGCTGCTGCGCCGGCGCCTACTGATACCGCCGATGGTCCCGGTACCATCGTCGGCGCCGTGACGTTTTCAGGCACGCCCCCGAAGCCGCGGCCGTTGCCGATGGACTCGGATCCGCAGTGTGTGGCGGAACCGGGCGCGACGTCCGAGGTGCTCCTGGTGGGTCCCGACAACGGCCTCAAGAACGTCTTTGTGTATGTGAAGGAGGGACTCGGCACGCGCCGGTATGCCGTGCCGACCACACCGGTACTGCTGGATCAGAAGGGCTGCCGCTATGTTCCGCACGTCTTCGCCGCCCAGGTGGGCCAGACCGTGCTGGTCTCCAACAGCGATCCGCTGGTGCACAACGTCCACGCCCTTCCGAAGAACAACCGCGAATTCAACTTCGGGCAGCCGGCGAAAACTCCGGCGGTGTCTAGGGTCTTCGACCAGGCCGAGATCGGCCTGCCGTTCAAATGCGACGTACACGGCTGGATGAACGCCTATGTCAATGTCGTGCCGCACCCGTTCTTCGCGGTCACGAAAGACGACGGCAGTTTCGAGATCAAAGGGCTGCCGGCCGGCACGTACACGCTCGAGCTATGGCACGAGCGGCTCGGCACGCAGACGGTGCCCGTCACCGTCGATGCGGCGGCGCCCGCCAAGGTCACCGCTTCGTTCAAGCCACCGAGCTCGTGAGCAAGCGGCGTATAATCCCACAGCTTTGCACATCACTCGAAAAGGAGTCGCAATGAAGATTGTGAACGCCCTGGTGCTGGGACTATGCACCGTGATCGCGGCCGCCTGCGGCGGCGCGGAAACGCCGCCCGAGGATCAACCGCAAGCGCGCCTGCCGCACCCGCGAGCCCTCCGGCGACCAGGGTGTTTTTCGTAACGCCGACCAACGGCGCCACCATCAAGCCGATGTCGAGCATCGAGTTCGGCAGTAGCGGCAGCGTGACCGTGGCCGCGGTCCCGCCGGGGGAGTTGAAGCCCGAGCAGGTTCGCCCGGGTATAATTCACTACCACATCGCCGTTGACTCGGATTGCCTGCCGGCCGGCACCGTGATCCCGAAGGCCGATCCGTGGATCCACTTTGGCGACGGCAAGAAGGTGATCGAAATGTCGCTGGCACCGGGAGCGCATCGGCTCACCGTGCAGGCGGGCGACGACATGCACCGGACGCTGGCGGGCCTCTGCGAGACCATCAACGTCACGGTGGCGCCATAGACGGGGGATACTCCCGGGAGAAATCCTTGTCGGGAAGTGACGCTTGTCGGGAAGAAATCCTTGTCGGGAAGAAATCCTTGTCGGTTTCCCCGACTGAATTCTTTTCCCGACGAGCATCACTTCCCGACTGAGTTCACTTCCCGACTGAGTTCGCGTCCCGACAAGAATCACGAGCCGTCAGGCGCAAGCTCCAGAGTCATCTCCGTCATCGTCGCCCGAAACCCGGCCTGTTCGAAGAGCCGCCTGGCGGGCGCGTTCTGCGTGGAGGTCCACAGCATGACGCGCGCGACGTCCCGATCGCGAAACCACTCAACTGCGGCCTTCAACAGGGCGGCCCCGGCGCCTCGCCGGCGCGCCGTCGGCTCGAGGGCGAGGTCGTGGATGAACCCCGCGGTGTCGCGCAGTTCCTTCCACGAGAGCGGCTCAATGGCCGCATAGCAATAGCCGACAACGCAGCCGTGAACTTCGGCAACAAGGATGATCGAGTCCAGATCGTCCAGTTGCTGCAGCAGGAACTGGGCGTAACTTGGCGCCGCGTTGCCGCCGGGGTCGAGAAAGCGCCGGGGGTCGAAGTTGTAATGCGCGTCCATCAACAGCGCGCCTAGACGACCCAGGGCGGCGCTGTCGTTGCGCGTCGCCTTCCGAATCACCATCCGCAGATGCTAACGCCAGTGCAGCCTTCATGGCACCCCCGAATGGGTGATTGTGGCGATCTAACGACGAGTCCGTGCACGCTCCGCTGGCACCACGGCGATCGCCGCGACGAGTAACGCGGCCATGGCGGCAAACACATTTCGATAACCAATCGCGCCGGCCAGAGCGGCGGCCGACACCGGGCCGGCAGCACGGGCGAGTTGCTGGCCTCTTGCGATCCGGCCATTGATCCGGCCGGCCCGATCGGCTCCGTACACCTGCAACACGAGATACGGCCGCGCCAGCGTCGTCAGTCCCGCTCCGCACGCAAACACCACGACACCGATCCACATCGCCAGCTGCACGCTGTCGAGCGCGAGCGCGGCAAGGCCGGCGATCTGCAAGCCGAAACTGACGATGAGCAGGCCGTGCGGGCTGGGCGTGAAGGTCCGGCTGGTCATGAACAATCGGCCCGGCAGCTGCATCACGCCGAACAGGCCACCGATCAACGCCGCCCGCGCCGGCGACAGCCGCCGCTCGATCAGCGCCGCGACGATGTTCGAGGCCAGCGCGGAGTTGACGATGCTCGAGAGAGCAAACACGGTGACGAACCGAGTGAGCGCCGCGCCATGCGGCGGCGCGTGCGGATCGTCGCGCCGCGCCAACACCGCATCACGCAGATCGTTGGTCGACAACGTCAGCTCACGAAACGCGATGCGCGTCACGATCGCCGTTGTCGCCGCGATGATTACCGCCAGGACGATCACCGCCGCCTGCCATCCGCCGCGGGTCACGAGCAATGACGTGCCGGGAAGAAACGCCGTGCTGGCGAGCCCGCCCATCACCGTCACCGTCGCGATCGCGCGCAACCGTTCATCAGCGTCGGCGAAGGCGCGGCCGACGATCGCGAACACCGGTTCGTAGAAGATCGCCGCCATGCACACGCCGAGCCCGGCCCACGCGACGTAGGTGGTCCAGATGGTCGGGACCAGCGCCCACGCGATCAAGAGGCCGGCAGCGATGAAGCCACCGGCTTGCATCACGGCAGGCCCCTGGCCTCGGTCCACGAGGCGCCCAACGGCGGGCGCCGCCATCGCGGAGACCAGCAGGCTGAGCGAGAACGCGCCGGCGACCAGCCACCGCGGCGCGCCGAGCGAGACTTCGATCGGCACGAGTAGCACACCGAACGCGTAATAGAGCACGCCCCAGTTGACCAGCTGACCGGCGCCGATCACCCAGATGCTGCGTGGGGTCAAGGCGTGCGCGAACCGATCTGGAGCAAGACCGGCTCGGGTGTGCCGCAGCCGCAGCCACTTTCTCCTGCCGCCTTGGCATCCGCATCGGCGACACAGCACGCATCAACTTCCGCCGGAGCGGGGCCGCCACAGCACCCTCCTCCAGCCACCGACGCAGTGGTGCTGCACACCCCCGTCTCGGGCAGCACCAGCTCGACGCGTTCGGCGGCCGCCACGTCACCGGCGAGCATCGCGACCACCGATCGCGCCTGTTCGTACCCTGTGGCAAGCAGGAACGTCGGCGCGCGGCCGTAACTCTTCATGCCGATGATGTAGAGATCCTTCTCGGCGTGCGCGAGCTCTCGGGCGCCGTGCGGACGCACCGTGCCGCAGCTGTGTTCGTTGGGATCGATCAGCGGACCCAACGCGGAGGTGCATTCGAGCCACGGATCGATCGACAAGCGTACTTCCGTCAACATCTCGAGGTCGGGCCTGAAGCCCGTGCACACCACGACGCGATCGACGATGACCCTGGTGTCGTGGTCGCGGATCGCGCCGGTGATCGCCAGGGCCTCGCCGTCTGAGGAGATCGCGCGCAGCCGGAACGGTGTGAGCACACGGATGCGTCCTGATTCGACGGCCCGCCTGGCGCGCTGCCCGAGTTCGCCGCGCGCCTCCAGCGCATCGGCCGCGCCGCCGCCCCACACGGTATCGAGGTTCTCACGGCGCATCGCCCACACGATGTGCGTACCGGGCACCGCATCGGCGAGCGTCAGCAGATCGAGGATCACGTTGAACGCGGAATGGCCACTGCCAACAACCAGCACGCGCTTGCCCGCGTATCGCGAGCGCTCGCGACCGTTTACATCTGGAATGCCATACCTAACGCGATCCGCATGCTCGCGCTCGCCGGGCACGGCGATGCCACCCGAAGCGGCTGGGTTCGGTCGCGCCCAGGTGCCGCTGGCGTCGATCACCCCCCTCGCCTCGATCACCTCGCCAGAGGCGAGACGGACCTCGAATGGTTGTTGATCGCGGCCGCTGGTGCGCACCTTGTCGAAGTCCTTGCGTCCGACCGCGGTGACGCGGGCGCCATAGCGCACGTGTGGCGCAATCGCCGGGTGTGTGGCCAGCGGCGCCACGAACCGATCGACGAGGTCGTTGCCGGTTGGTAGCGTCTCGGGGTCGGGACTGTTCCACCCCGTGGGCTCCAGCAACTCCCGCGCGGCACCGTCCACCATGTAGCGCCACGGTGAGAACATCGTCACGTGCCCCCACTCACGAATCGCCGCACCTGGCTCCTGGCCGGCTTCGAGGACGATGAAGGGCTGGCGGTAGCGCACGAGGTGGGCGGCCGCCGCCAGGCCCACCGGGCCGGCGCCAATCACCGCAACGGGCAATGCATTTGATCCCGACAAGGATGACCTCCAGACAAGAATCGCCTCCCGACAAGGAATGCTTCCTGGCAGCATGTCCTCCGACGTATTCGGATAAGCGAATACGTCGGAGGCATGGTATATTCGCGTGAGCGAATATGTCAAGCCCCTGTTGTGCGGCCCGGCCGACGCCGAAGGTCAAAGACCTCGAGGCACTCACGACGGTTTATGCGGCTCTTGCCGATCCGACGCGCCTGAGAATCCTGTCACTGCTCGGCGATGGCGAGATTTGCGTGTGCCACATTCACGCCAGCCTCGACGTGCCTCAGCCGACCGCGTCGCGGCACCTCGCTTACCTCCGCAAGTCGGGCTTGGTCGAGGCGCGCCGCGAGGGCATCTGGATGCACTACAAGCTGGCGCCAATCGACAATCCGGTGGTGGCATCAGTGGTGGCCGCCGCGCTGCATGCGCTGACCCACGCCGACATCAGCGCGAAGGACGAACGCCGTCTACAGATCGCGCTCAAGGCCTCGTGATCACGGTGCTGTTCGCCTGCGTGCACAACGCTGGCCGCTCGCAGATCGCGGCTGCCCTCTTCAACCAGTGCGCCGATCCCGCAAAGGCCCGCGCCATTTCCGCCGGCACGCAGCCCGCTGCACGCGTGCATCCCGAAGTCGTGGAGGCGATGCGCGCTTGGGGCATCGATGTCTCAGGTCAGATACCGCGTAAGCTGACTCCGGAACTTGCTGCAGGCGTGCAGTGGCTCATCACCATGGGCTGCGGCGACGAGTGTCCTGTTGTCCCCGGCACCCCGCGCGACGACTGGCCGATACTCGATCCCAAAGGACAAGACGCCGCCACCATCACCGCCATCGCGGGCGACATCGACACTCGTGTTCGCGCGTTCGTGCTGGCGCACGACCTGGCCTGACACAGCCCCGCTACGCGGCGTCCCACCCGTCACATCGGCGATCGATGATAGGGACAGGAGAAGCCGCCATGTCTGCACTCGAAGTCTGGGAGTTCCTCAGCTACCTCGTCACCGTCGTCGGCCTGCCGCTCGCAATCTTCACCTACTGGAAAGAACAGCGGAAGGAGCGCGAGAACGAGGACGAGGAGACCTACGAACTGCTGTCGGTGGCCTACACCGACTTCCTCAAGCTGGTCATGGCGAACCCCGATCTGCAGCTTCGCTCGCGGCGCGCCGCGCCGCTCTTCGACGACGATCAGCGGGAACGTCGGCTCGTGATCTTCGAAATCCTCATCTCGCTGTTCGAACGCGCCTACCTGCTCACCTACGACGACGACATGAACGAGAAGCAGAAGCGGCGCTGGCACTCGTGGGACGACTACATGCGCGAGTGGTGCCGGCGCCCCGACTTCCTCGCTCTGCTGCCCCAGCTGCTCGAAGGAGAGGACGCGGATTTCGTGGCCTGCATCCAAGGCATTGCGAAGGAGGTGCAGGCGACGTAACCACGGGAGCCGCTCACGACGATGACACCAACCGCGACCACACGGCTTCCGACGCCTCGTCGGCGGGAAAGAACGTTTCGATGCGGAGCTCCTGCAGCGTCACGTCTTGCGGTGTGCCCAGCGTCATGATCGTGCTGAACATCCGCAGCTCGTGCTCGCCGAGCTTGAAGTGAATCGGCATCAACAAGTCGGCCGGGCTGATCGCCGCCGCCGGTCGCGGTACCTCGGGGCCCACGTAACCGCGCAATTCCTCGAGCAGCGCCCTGGCCGTGCCATCGTCGTTGGTTTCCAGCAGTTCGCGCTCGGCCCGCGCGAACAGATGGCGCGCCACCTCGTCCCAGTTGACGATCGCCCGACGGGCGCCGAGCGGATGAAAGGTCATCCGTAAATAGTTGGCGTGCGGAGTGATCAGCGATGGATCGACGACGGCGGCGATCATGAGGTCCGACACGCCATTCCCCATCAGGCAATTCGAGTAGCGATCGAGCACCACCGCGGCATAGGGCTTGTGCCGATCGAGGATGAACTGAAGAACCCCGCGAATATGACGCATCTCGTCGGCTTCGAGCGGCGTGCTGCGATAGAGGTGCGCGAATCCGGCGGCCTCGAGGAGCCGGTTGCGTTCGCGCAGCGGCACCTCCAGCGTTTCGGCCAGCGCGATCAAGGCCGGCCGGCTTGGCTGCGCGCGGCCGGTCTCGATGAAGCTGACATGACGCGCGGAAAACCCGGCCTGCATCGCCAGGTCGAGCTGGCTCATGCCACGGGCGGTCCGCCAGGTGCGGAGCAGGGTGCCGACTTCCATGCCGCTGATCCTACGCGCTCCACATCACGGCGCCCATTACCTTCCAGGTAATTGCGGCTCCTCACCACCTGCGCGATTCTCCCAGAGACACAACTTGGAGGGAGATCACATGACACCGAATCGCATTCTTCAACTCAACGCCATTGCCACCGCGGGTTGCGCGGCGGGAATGCTCCTGTCTCGCGGCATGCTGTTCCAGTGGTTCGGCGCCGGCGGCCCGGCGCTGTTCGACGTCATCGCCGTCGGCCTGCTCGCCTACGCTGCGGCGCTGTGGATGTCGGCGCGGCAACCACACGTCGATCGCGGCACGCTGATCGCGTTCACCGTCGCAGACAGCCTGTGGGTCGCCGGCAGCGCCATCGTGCTGCTGCTGTTCTGGAGTCAACTCACGCCGGTCGCACGCGTGCTCGTGATCGCCGTGGCGGTGGTCGTCGACGTGTTCGCGATGCTGCAATTCCGCGCCGCCGGCCACGCCGCGCGGCAGCAAGTGGCGTGAGTCACGCCGGTCTAGCGGAAGGTGCGGCGCGGCGACCATTCCCAACACGAAGAACACGAAGATC
>JALDXK010000087.1:0-14350 GCA_032155105.1 Acidobacteriota bacterium | reverse complement strand
GTCTTGTGCCGTGGGCTTCGACGACAGAGTCATTGCGGCGCCGTCAACAACGAGCGCATCCTGGGCAGCGGAGATATTCTTGTGCCACCGTCCGTGAATGGAATCGAACTCCAGGAGATGCGCGGCCGTGACGGCGTCCGCGGCAATCTCGTTGATGTGCACGAATGACAAGTCTGAGCGACCCCATCCTGCGCGCAGTGCAAGCCGACCCATCCGTCCGAAGCCGTTGATTCCAATTCGAATTGGCATATCTACTCAGGGTGAATGTGGCTGGCGAGGGGCTACTCGATGGGACAGCAGCCGCCCTGCTTCTTGATGGCCGAGAGACGGCGCGCGTCGCGAGTGCGGCCTTCGATGTCGGCGTCAAGACATTCGTGTAAACGCCGCCGCAGCGTGGTCTTCGCCGGCGCGAGGGCGTAGTAAGTCCAGTAGCTCTTCTTTCGAGAGCTGATCAGTCCGATCCTGCGCAAATAGGCCAGGTGTCTGGACGCCGTCGGCTGTGGCACCTTGAGCACGGTCACCAGATCGCCGACGCACAGTTCACCGGCACGTAACAAATGAAGGATCCGCAGGCGGATGGGATCAGACAGCGCCCGAAACAACAGATGTGCAACTTCATTCATATTCGGATGATCGGATATGATTCTAGTCCATGAACCGCCTACGAGTTCTATTTCTCTGCACTGCGAACTCAGCACGATCGCAACTGGCCGAGGCGCTGTTCCGGCAGCTATCGCGCGGCCGCGCCGACGTGTTCAGCGCGGGGACTCAACCGGCAGCGGCCGTACATCCGACCGCCAAGGCCGTCCTCGAAGAGAAGTTCCAAATCGATGCGGCGGCTCTTCAGCCCAAGCACCTGAATCAGTTCGTCGGTGAGCAGTTCGACTACATCATCACCGTCTGTGATCGCGCCGCCGAAGCGTGTCCGGTGTTTCCCGGAGACCCCGAGCGCATTCACTGGAGCTACGCGGATCCTGCCGCCGTCGAACCGGGAACCGCGCAGAGATTGGCATTTGAGAAGGTCGCCAGCGGCCTGACCGGCCGCATGCGCATCTGGATGGCGTTACCGGCGGTTAAGAACCGGCTCGACGAAGACGAGGGCGATTCCCGGAGATCTGTCTAAGGCAGTCCGTTTGCAAGCAGCGCGCAGAGCAGAATGACGGCAATCGGCGGCACTCTCGTGGCTGCCAGCGTCACAAAGGCAGCGATAGCGAGGACGACGAGACTCGCACTCGGCACTGCCTGAGGTGCCAACCGAGAACCGGTAACGGCCATCAGTACGCACGATGCAATGACAATTGCGCGGTACGCACCTCGCAGGTAGGTGTCCGAACCGCGCCGGACGAGAACAACGATCGGGATGGCGAGAACCGCCGGGGACGCGAGCGCCAGAGCGGCGACAACAGCGCCCGCAAATCCTGCCACGACATACCCGACCGTCACCACGTACAGACCGAGAGGACCAGGTGAAGCTTGGCTAATCGCGATCGCATCGTTCAACTGCTCATCGGTTAACACCTGCCTAGACAGGACCAGTTCCTCGCGCACGACGGGTACCGAGCCGAAGCCACTGAAGGAGAGTGCGGTGGCTTTCAGCAGGACAAGATAGAGGGTCAGCAGGCTCACGATGGTATTCGCAACAGCACGGCGCCAACCGCGCCAGCCACCAGCAACAGCAGATACTGCGGGAACGCGGTGAATCCGCCCAGCATCAGCACCGCGAGCGCAATGCTGGCGGCCTGCACTCGTCGATCCGAGAACTGCGGCAACAGCAACCTCACGCTCGCCCATATTAGGACGGCGAGGGCGCCTGCTCTCGCCCCTTGCATCGAACGCGCAGCCGCCGGATGGCCCGCGTAACTGACGTACACCATCGTCGCCATCGCGGCGATCGTTCCTGGGACTGCCGTGGTGACTGCGAGCGCCGCTGCGGCACCCAGCCAGCCGTTGAGGCGCAATCCAAGGAGCGTGACCATCGCCAGCAGGTTCGTGCCTGGCGTCAACCGCGCGATTCCGAACGCCTCGTCGAACTTGGCCTCTGAAATCAGACCGTCATTGACCAGGTCGCGTCGCAACGATGCCGCGGCCGAAGCGGCGCCGACGTGCAGAGCACACGCCCTCATGAAGGCCCGCCATGGAAACTGCGACATGGGCCGCGGGACTGGATACACTTCCGACATGCGAGTCGATGGTCCCGTGCGTCGCCCCCGCGGTCAACGTGTTCGGCCAAACATAGATGGCCTAACCGTCCGCTCAAAGAAATGGCTCGAGGTTGACGGAGAATTTGCCATCGGCGATGGAGGGGGGCAACTGCTCGCCGCAATCGAGCACACCGGATCACTCGCCGAAGCGGCACGTCAACTCGGATGGTCATATCGGCACGCCTGGGGCTACCTGCGTCGTGCCGAGCGCGTTCTTCGAACGCGGCTCGTCTCGACACGCCCAGGGAAAGGGGCGGCAAAGGGAACCCAAATCACGACCGGCGCGAAGAACGTGATGAGACTGCTGGTGGCCTAAAGGAAGGGCGGTCGGCGATCAGTGTCCCGCCCTGTTCGACTCGCTTCGTGGCACGCGCTTTCGGGCTGCTGTGTTTCGCGCGCGGCCCGTCGCTTTCTTCGATTCCGGCTCGGGCCACGTGCGCCGCACGTCGGCTTCAAGCTGCTCCTGACGCGCCTTGATCCATGGCGAGTAGTGGCGCTCGGTGACTCGTATCGAGCTATGTCCGAGAAGGATCGACACGTTCGGTAATTCCGCTCCCCGCAACAGCAATGAGATCGCAAACGTGTCTCGAAAGCGATGGGGATGACCACCAACAACCGGTGGATCACATGTCGCAAACAATTTCTGAAACACACGATTCCAACTTTTCACGGTCGTCTCGCGCTCGCTCTTCCCATCCCAGAAGAAATACTCCGAACGTTCGTTCTCTTGAGCCTCCAAGGCATCGACGACCTTCGGAGGGAGCGGGCAGTACACAGGGGTGCCCGTCTTCTGCGTGTAGAGAAAGAGCTTGTCGTCGTTGAGTCGCGCACGTTCGAGGCAGGCGGCATCCTGGATGCGCAGTCCGGAATGACGGAGCAGCAGAATCATTGCTCGCAGCTTCGGACCGAACGTCCCCCACGCCTTCAGTTTGTCGGCTGCAGCAAGCGCCCGGTCGAGTTCCACATCCTCGAACGGCAACGTTGGCTTCCTGGTGACCTTGGGCGGCTTGATGGCTTTCGCTGGATTGCGCTCAATCCACTCAGACTCCTCACAGAATCGAAGAAACCCGCGCAGGTATTCGAGCCGTTTGACGGCTGACGTCGCCGCGAACTTCCAAGTCTTGCGAAACTCTCGCAACGTATCGACATTCAAGTCGCCGAGCCGTTCGAAGCCCTTCGATTGGCAGAATGGGAGCAATTTCCCCTCGAGTAGTTCGCGTCGTTTGCGAATCGTCGGGGCGGCAAGATGGCGCGCTTCCGAGTCCTCCAGGTACTTCGAAATCGCATCCTTGATCGTGGGGACTTCGAGCACCTTGCCGCCGATTTGGCGTGCGGCCTCCCATTCGTGAACCGTCGCGGCCGCTACACTCCAGTCGCGTGTGTTGAGCGACTTCTTCACCCACTTGCCAGCGAGCGAGCCCTGCACCCAGACCGCGCAACTGCACCTGGTCCAGCGTCGCCCTTTCGACCGATGGGGACATGTTCGAGCATGCAAACGATAAAGTGCCAGGCTTCCGGCGGGCATGATTCGAGGGTAGCAACTCGGGCCTCAGTAATCCAGTTTTATTCCAGCAACGGCGAATTTGGTTGAATCGATTGTTTCTATTCAGGCCTGTTTTTGAAAACAGGCGAGATTTTGATTGCTTGGGAGTTTCGAATCCCACCCTCTCCGCCATCTTAAGTTTTTAATCATCAATCAGTTACAGGCGCAGGTTTTTACTGTACCCGTTTTGTACTTGGAGCCTCGCCACGTGGGTGGGTTTTCCACCCAGATCACCTTGTTGATTGGAGTGAATTCCGTCGATGAGCTCGGCTCCAAAGGCACACTAGTGAATTGGGCAAGGCACTCCGATATGTCAATGGAGCGGACGTTATGAAAATCGGCAAACCTTGTTCGACCCGGTCGATGATCCTTGGCCCGATGGTCCCGATGCTCGTTGTGTGTTGGAGTTGTTCCGACACGCCAATTGCTCACCCAACAAAACCAAGTTCATCCGCTACTCAACAATCAGCGCTCGCGCCGCTGCTATCAGCACAAATCACGCCGTCTATCGACAAAATGCGAGTCGGCGAAACGTTGACGTTCTCCACAAGACGAGAGTTCGGTGAAGGCGTACTGCCGTCGACAATATTGCCGCTGTGGTCGAGTACGAACCGCGCAGTCATCGTGATCGATCACACTGGGAAGGCGACTGCCGTCGGCGAAGGCAACGCGACCATTGAAGTGGGCACACATGGTCACAAAGTCACTCGCAATATTCAGGTGACGTCGTAAGACGCGCCGTGGGCGGCGAAGTGACTGTTGCCGCCAAGCCAGTCTCAGCTCGCCGCAATTCCGCGCCGCCTGACCTCATCCACGAAGTCCTTCGCTTCTTTGAGGCCCACACCTGTGGCCTGTCGGAAGCGCTTGATCGCGAGTATCGTTTCGCCGCGCTGCAGCGCGTCACGGACATCGCTCGGGACCTCCGCAAGTTCGTCAAACGGCACGCCCGAGGCGCCAAGCCCAGACCGTTCTCCCAAGGGTCGTCAGTCATGCTCACGCGCGATCGCGCCAATACCCAGGCCGGCGATGCCCGTGCGCAACGGCAATGATAAGGATCCGCGTGGTTTCGATTCGATAGACAACACCGAAAGGATATCTCCGCAGCAGAAATCGCCGCGTCCCGTGGTCGTACGGCGGCCACGCACTGGGCAAGGAGCGGATGGCTGATTCGGCCTCGGCGAGCTCCGCTTCGAAGCCTGCCGCGGCCGTGGCACTACGAACGGCGTACCACTCGGCTGCTGCGGCGGCTTCGACTACGGCCTCCTCGAGGTACTCAAGATCGAGAGCCACGCTGAGCGGCCGCGTGAATCCGCCGACGAGCCTCAGACCATGGCACGGCAGTGGCCATCCCAGCGTCGACACGGTCAAGGCGCGCGCGAATTTCGGCGGACCAGGCAGCCTCGGCCTCGGCGTCCACCTCGTGCTCGAGGCTTTGGATCAATTCGCCGGCGAGCGCGGCGCGTTCTTCGTCCGATAGACGGAGCGCCTCAGCGAGCAGTTGCCGCGAGTCCATAGGCGAAGAGTAGCACTTCCTCCGACCTTGGCAAGTGGCTGGCGTTATCAGAGGTGCGGTAGGACGACCAGCGGTCCGGTCACCAGCGAACTCGCTCGGGATGCGCCTCGACAGACGGTGACGCTGTATCTCGTCCCGAAATAGTTGCCGGCGTCGCCATCCCTGCGGCGCGGTCGGTTCGAGTGCTGGCCTGCCGATCGATCGCGATGACCCTCGGCGACGAAGACTGTTCTGACTACGGATTCTGCTGTACCTGTTTTGTACCTGATACTCAGGTTTTGAGCGTTTCTAGCGATTTGAGCGATTGCAAACTGGCCTAAGTTGTTGACCCGGAGTGGGAACTCGGCCCCCTTCTGCATGACGATGTGACTTCCGCGCTGACGAATCGCTGAAAACCCTTCAGCCTCAAGAATCTCGCAGACCTGGCGGCCCGAGAGAACCCGCAACTTACCCAACCGCAACCTCGACGCTGGTGATGAAGACCTCGCTGTGCAACGCCGAGTAACCTCGGTCGGGTCAGCCGACTCGAAGAACAGCTCCAGCGCCTCGATCAGATTGGTGCGCGCAGCCTCCACCGTGTCGCCCTGGCTCGCAATGTCCAATTCGGGGCACAGTGCGACGTACGAGTTGGCCTCTCGTTCGATAATCGCGGTGACCGCACATGCCCATCCCGGACATACCAAGGGCGCGACCAGTTTTACCACCGAGGTGCGCGAGAACGGGAGGACCTGAGAACAGCGCCACCACGCCGTCCGTCTAACACGGGAGGGCGGACTATGGACCGTTTGAAGGTTGTGGACCGATGGCTGTGACCGGCTGGCTCGAGCGGCTGTGGCAGGACGTCAAGTATGGCTGCCGCATGCTCGCGGGCACCCCGGCATTCACCATCGTCTCCGTCCTCTCGCTGGCAATCGGCATCGGCGCGAACAGCGCGATTTTCAGCTTTGCGGACGCGCTGCTCTTGCGGCCGCTCCCGGTCGCGCGACCCGGCCAGGTCGTTACCGTGGGCTCGACGTCATCCCTCGAATCGCTCGGGGCTAGCTCCCTGGTGTCCTCGTATCCCGATTACGTAGACATCCGCGACCACAGCAAGAGCTTCGAAGGACTCGCCGCGTTCTCGTATGTCACCGCCGGCTTCACTATTGATCCACAGGCGCCGCCAAAACTGAAGATGGGCATGCTGGTCAGCGACAACCTGTTCTCGTTGATGGGTGTGGAGCCGACCATCGGACGCGCGTTCACGCCCGACGAAAATCGTGTCCCCGGCCGCGACGCGGTCGTCATTCTCGGCCGCACGATATGGGAGCAAGACTTCGGATCGGACAGCGCCGTGCTCGGCCGCGCCGTGCGCATCAATGGTCACGACTTCACGGTCATTGGCGTGGCGCCGCCGTCGTTTACCGGCATGAATCAGTACGTGCGCAGTGACTTCTTTGTGCCGTTGATGATGTCGGCGCGGCTGCTCGCCGATCCGAAGGCGGCATCGCTCCAGGCGCGAGATGCGAGAAACCTGACCCTCAAAGGCCGCGTGAGCGCCGGGGTGTCGCAGGCGCAGGCGCAGACCGAGCTGACGTCGATCGCGGCGAATCTCGCGCGCGAGCATCCGGACACCAACAAGAACCGTGGTCTCATCGTGCGCACCGAGCTGCAAGCGCGGATATCGGAGAGCCCACCGGACGCGATGCTCATCGCGATGCTCTCGACGCTCGCGTTCGCGGTGCTGTTCGTCGCGTGCGCGAACGTGGCCGGGCTCCTCACCAGTCGCGCCCCGGTCCGCGCGCGGGAGATGGCGCTGCGGCTCGCCATCGGCGCCAATCGCGGAAGACTGGTGGCGCAACTCGTGACCGAGAGTCTGCTCATCTCGGTGTTGGGCGGCGTGCTCGGCCTCGGGATCGGTTACGCGGGCATGACGCTGTTTCGGCAGATTCAGCTCCCAACCGATCTCCCGATTACACTCTCGTTCCAGCTGGATCAGCGGGCGCTCATCTTCAGCCTCATCGTCGCGGTGACCAGCGCGGTGCTGTTCGGCCTCGTGCCGGCGATCCAGGCAACCCGCACGAATCTCACCGCGGTGATGAAGGCGGGCGACGCCGTGGCGCCGGCGCGTCGCCGGCGCTGGGGACGTGCGGTCCTCGTCGGCGGTCAGGTGGCAGTGTCGGTGGTCCTGCTCGTCGTCGCGATGTTCATGTATCGCGGCTTCCGCGAGCAGATCGTCAGTGGTCCGGGCTATCGCACCGATCACCTGCTGATGATGGGATTCGACACCACACTCGTGCGCTACTCGGAGCCGCAGTCGGCGCAGTTCTTCCAGCAACTCGCGGAACGTGCGCGCGCGCTCCCGGGCGTCATCAACGTCACGATGACGACGGCCATTCCGATGTCGACCGACTCGCAAGACTTCGTGACGATTACGCCTGAGGGCTTTCAGTTTCCCGAGGGCAGGGAGAACGTCACGGTGCTGTCATCAGGAATCGACGAGTACTACTTCGACACGCTGGCGATTCCGCTCGTGCAGGGCCGCAACTTCACCGAAGACGACGATCTCGCCGCGCCGCGCGTGGGCATCGTGAACGAGCAGCTCGCGCAACACTACTGGCCGAATCAGGATCCGATCGGCAGGCGGATTCGATTGAACGACGAGGAGAAGACCTGGGTCCAGATCGTCGGCGTGGCGAAGACGGCGAAATACCTCTTCATCGCAGAACCGCCGTCGGACTTCGTCTATCTGCCGTACCGCCAGCGCAAGCCGCAACAGATGATCATGCTCACGCAGTCTGCCGGCGATCCGGCATCGCTTGCGGCCCCCTTGCGCGAGGTCGTTCGCGGCCTCGACGTCAATCAGCCGATCTTCAACGTGAGGACGATGGAGGAGCTCTACCGGATGCGGGCGGTGAGCGTCTTCAACGTGCTGATCACGATGGTCGGCGCGATGGGCCTGATGGGCCTGGGCCTCGCTATCGTCGGACTCTACGGCCTCGTTGCATATGCTGCGACCAGGAGGACGAGAGAGATCGGGATCCGCATGGCGATCGGGGCCGATCGGACGACGGTGTTGCGGATGGTGCTGAGGCAGGGGATCGCGCTGGCGCTCGTGGGACTCGTCGTGGGCCTGGTGGCGAGCGTGGGCGCGGGAGAGTTGCTGGCGGCGGCGTTCCCGCAGGGGAACGATCAGAGGGACGTGCTCGCGCTGGTTCTGGTCACCCCGATCGTGCTGGCGGTGACCGTTCTGGCGGCGTACATCCCGGCGAGAAGGGCTTCGAGGGTTAATCCGATGCAGGCATTGAGGTATGAGTAAGACTGCAGATGCGAGCGAGCCCGTTCATCACGTAGAGGACGCGACAACGATCGACATCGCAGCACGAATGGCCTCCGTGATCGGTGGTTTCGTGCCGCCGCCAGGATATTGGTGACGTCCTGATGAAGACCGATGCCGCCACGCTGAAGCGCGTCTACGCCATGAGCCTTGCAGGCGTCTACCCGCACTATGTCGCCAAGGCCGAAAAGAAGGGACGTACGAAAGCCGAGGTCGATGAGATCATCCGCTGGCTCACCGGATATACCCAGAAGCAGCTGGAGAGCATTCTGGAGAAGCGGACGAATATCGAGAGGTTCATTTCCAAGGCCAAGATGAATCCCTCGCGCACGCTCGTGACGGGTGCGATCTGCGGTGTCCGCGTCGAAGAGATTGACGATCCTGTCATGCAGGGAATCCGCTACCTCGACAAACTGATCGACGAGCTGGCCAAAGGCAGGCCGATGGAAAAGATCCTGCGGAAGGCCTGAAGGAGTCTGGCTGAACCCGCATGCGGAATAGTCTTCGCGCATGGCTGAGCTGCCGCGCCATCTGGTATTCGCGCAGTAACATGAGACAACGTGCGCCTCTCCCTCAGGTTCATCGTTCCGCTACTGCTCGTGTTGGGCGCGTTCGCCTATGCGGTATTGCCGCTTGTCGACGGGCTGACGGTGCGCTGGTTCATGCGCGACCTTGATATTCGCGCCACCCTGATCGCCAACACAGTGCGTGGACCGATCGAGAGTTCGATTCGCTCAGGCGATCACGGCGGCGTCGTCCAGATACTGACTCGGATCACGGAAGACGAACGCGTCTATGCCGCCGCGTTCTGCGAGTCGTCATTGGCGACGCCGCTGTCGGCCGGCACGCTGCCAGGCGAGGTGCGGTGCTACGGTCTCGAGAGCGTTGCCGGCGAACCGGGACAGATCCTGACCAGCCCACAGGGACCGCTGCTGATGTCGGTGCGCGCACTCGGCGCAGACGGCGAGGGCGACCTCATCCTCATCCACGACATGAGCTTCGTCACCAGGCGTAGCGAAGAGACTCGGCGCTATGTTTTCGCACTGTTCGTTGGTCTCGGTGTGATCGTCTCGCTGCTGACGGTCGTGATCGCACAGGTAAGTTGGCGAGGCTGGGAGCAGGGCATGCGCGCGCTGTTGCGCGGCGAAGGCCTGCTGCGCTCGGAGGGCCGGCCTGACGTGCCGGAATTCCGGCCGCTGGCGCGTGACCTCCGTGAGTTGATCCGTGACCTCGAATCGGAACGCCGGCCGCGCGACGAGGATCATTTCGCCTGGTCACCGGCAGCGTTGCGCGCGGTCCTGCAGCACGAGTTACGCGGCCAGGAAGTGATCGTGGTCTCGAACCGCGAGCCCTACATCCACATCCAGAAGGGCGACACGATTGAGGTCCGGCGCCCAGCCAGCGGTCTGGTGACGGCCCTCGAACCGATCATGCGCGCCTGCTCTGGAACCTGGATCGCTCACGGGAGTGGCTCCGCCGACCGCGATGTGGTCGATCGCCACAATCGGATCGATGTGCCACCAGGAAAGGCGGGCTACCGGCTCCGCCGCGTGTGGCTGACCAAGGAGGAGGAGGCCGGCTACTACTACGGCTTCGCCAACGAAGGTCTATGGCCGCTCTGTCACATCGCGCACGTCCGGCCGACGTTCCGGACGGCGGACTGGACGCAGTATGTGCGCGTCAATCAGATCTTCGCGGATGCCGTCGTCAAGGAAGCCACGTCGTCTGATCCGATCGTGCTGGTCCAGGACTATCACCTTGCGCTGCTGCCACGAATGGTTCGCGATGCTCTACCCAACGCCACCATCATCACGTTCTGGCACATCCCGTGGCCGAACCCGGAGGCGTTTGCGATCTGCCCGTGGCGCGAGGAGTTACTCGACGGACTGCTGGGCAGCAGCATCCTCGGCTTTCATACACAGTTCCATTGCAACAACTTCGTGGACACCGTCGATCGCCAGCTCGAAGCACGGGTCGACCGCGAGACGTTTGGCGTCTCGTATCGCCGCGAGCTCACGGCGGTCAAGCGGTATCCTATTTCGATCGAGTGGCCCTTGTCGCCAGACCTGAGCGCCATGCCGGTCGATCAGTGCCGCGCCGAGGTGCGGCGGCGTCACGGACTGCCAGACAACCAGGCCATCGGCGTCGGCGTCGATCGCTTCGACTACACCAAGGGCATTGAGGAACGGCTACGCGCGGTCGAGCGTCTCCTCGAGCGTTGGCCCGAGTGGGTGGGCCGGTTCACGTTCATTCAGATCGCCGCGCCCACTCGAGGAGGGATCGAGGAATACGATCACTATCAGGCGCGGGTACGATCGCTGGTCGACCGTATCAATGCGCGGTTCGCGGATGCGAGCAGCCGTCCGGCAATCATCCTGCTGTCGAAGCACCACGAGCCTGATGCTGTCCACCAGTACTATCGGGCGGCCGAAGTCTGCATGGTCAGCAGCCTTCACGATGGCATGAACCTGGTGGCCAAAGAGTTTGTGGCGTCCCGTGATGACGAGCGCGGTGTGCTGGTGCTGAGCCAGTTTACTGGTGCGGCGCGCGAACTTGCCGAGGCGATCATCGTCAATCCGTACGACACCGACGAATGCGCGACAGCGCTGCGAGCTGCGCTGGAGATGCCGGAAAAGGAACAGCGTGCGCGCATGAGACTGATGCGAGGTCTTGTCGCGGAATTCAACGTCTTCCGGTGGGCCGGCCGGATGCTGATCGACGCGGCAGGAATGCGCAAACGACGGCGATTGCTGGATCGACTCGTCAACACCGATACTAGGCCAGATCCGGTGTCAACGGTGGATCACGGCGCCTAATACCAGCACGCTCTATCGAGACGAGCACGAGTCGGGTACTCGTCGAGGGGCCGCTCGGGTGTCTGGTCCATGGATCGCGGGCTTCATTCTGTTTGGCGGGGCGCGGAGAGGTTACCCATGAGCCCGATCGCCACGCTTGCAGCAGAGCTGCTTCTGACTAATCCACGGCGACGGGGCTGCAACAGTCGTTGCGAGATACGCCCAATGTCGTGTTGATCATGACAGACGATGCGCGCAGCGGTTGCAGGAGCTGCTCGCTGATTGGGAACGCGATGTCGACGCCGAGGCACAAGCCTTCGCAGCGACACGGCAATAAGTATCAGGCGGCCGGAAGCACCGCCAACGCCCCAACGCTCAACATCGTCAAATGAGGCATGCCGCACAGCGCTTTCCTCGACGACCTGCGCTTTGCATTCCGCCACGTTGGCCGCCGGCCCTGGTTCGCGGCGACCATTGCCACCACCTTGGCCGTCACGATTGCCGCGGCCACGACTGCATTCGGCCTCTCCGCGGCAGTCCTCTGGAAGCCGCTGCCGTTCGACGATGCCGAGCGGTTGGTGTTTGTGTGGGAAGGCATGACGCGTGACGGGCAGGAACAGGCCGCACGCGTCACCGGCGCGCGATACACCGCGTGGCTCGACAGCGCAGCCGGAGTCGCCTCGCTCGCCGCCTTTGGTGCCGCTGGCTTCACGCTCGATTCGCCCGTGGGGGCCACGTCGATCCGTGGCGTGCGTGTTTCAGGGTCGTTTTTCCCGACGCTGGGCATTCGCGCGGCGCTTGGGCGCACGTTCGATGCGACCGACGAGATAGCGGGCAACGATCGTGTCGTCATCTTGTCGCATGCGCTGTGGCGCGATCGGTTCGGCGGGCGGGCCGACGTCATCGGCGAATCACTACTGCTGAGCGGGGTGGCCTACGCAATCGTCGGAGTCATGCCGCCGGTGGTGTTTCCAGCCTGGCCGGTGAATCCGTCGACCGTGACGCTCGATCCCGAGTCGCGCCTGTTGTGGGTGCCGCTCGTGCGCACGCCGCAGATGAATCTGGGCTCGTCGCACGTCTACGGGGTGGTCGCCCGGCTGGCGCCGGGCGTCACCCTGTCGCATGCGCAGGATGCGTTCGCCGCCACGCGCGGGCGTGGCAACGATCGTCACGGCGCCATCGTGAGGCCGTTGCGCGAACAGTTCATCAGCGATGCGCGCACGCCGCTTCTCACTCTCGCTGCGGCGGCGCTGGCGGTTCTGCTGATTGCCTGCGCCAATCTCGCCGCCCTCCACGTCTCCGCGTTTGAAGCCCGGCGCGGCGAACTGTCGCTGCGCGCCGCGGTTGGCGCCAGCATCACACGGCTGCTGCGCCAGTTGAGCGCCGAAACACTCTGGCTCGCCGTGGCCGGCGGGCTCGGCGGAATCGCTCTTGCGCGCGTCGCGCTCGCCAGGCTGCCGTCGCTCCTACCGCCCACGCTTCCCTTCATGACGCCGCCGGCGCTCGACATTCAGGTCGCGCTGTTTGGCGCCGCGCTCGCTGCCGTCGCCGGCGTGCTGCTCACCGCGTGGCCGATTGCCCGCTTGCTGATCGCCGCGCCTGCGCCGCGGGGAGTCGCCGCTCCGGCTCGATCGACCGTGTACCGAACACTCGTCGTGTCGCAGATCGCCCTCACGGTCGCCCTCGCCTTCTCCGCCGGCGTCCTGACGCGTTCGCTTCATGCGGTGCAATCGCGCGATCCGGGATTCGCGATCGATCACGTGTTCGTCGCGGACGTCGGTCTCAATTCCGGCACCCGCCCGGCCGCTGCGGCAGTCGCGACCGCCGAGCAACAGGTCCTGTCGAGGGTTGCGGCGGTGCCAGGCGTCACCGGCGTCGCCGCGGCCTACGACCATCCGCTTGAAGCCAACTGGAGCGACGCGTTTCCAGTGACCGGGGATGTCGCCACGGACGACCACGTCCGCCCAGGCGAGCTGCGCATTGTCAGTCCCGGGTACTTCGAAACGCTCGGCGTCGCGCTGGTCGACGGACGGCTAATTCGTCAGCAGGACGACGTGTCTGCTCCGGGGGTGGCCGTGGTGAACGAAGCCTTCGCGCGCGAGTTGGGCGGGCGCGCGGTGGGCCGTCGCGTGAGGAGCGGCGGTCCGCGGTTCACCTACGGGACGACCGTGCCCAACGAGTTCGAGATCGTCGGCGTCGTCGGCAATGAACGATCGCGCGGACTCGAAGAGCCGGCGCCACCGGCCGTCTACCTGAGCACGCTGCAGTTTCCGCAGCCGGCGATCGCGCTGATCGCGAGGACGGCGGGCGATCCTATAGCGATTGCGGGATCGATTCGCTCGGCCTTGCGGGAGTTGGACCCGGCGATCACGGTCAGCCGCGTCGCATCGCTGGAGGGCCTGTTGAGCGATCAACTCGTGACCCGGCGCGTGACCGCGAAGGTCGTCGGCGGATTCGCTGTAGCTGCGTTGTTGCTCGCCGCCCTGGGCATGTATGGCCTGCTCGCAATGCTCGTCGCGGGTCGCGTCCGCGAAATCGGCGTGAGGTTGGCGCTGGGCGCCACGCCAGCGGTGGTGGCCACGTCAGTGCTGCGCGACAGCGTGCAGAGCGCCGCGGCCGGGGTCGCGATCGGTTGCGCGCTGGCGTGGGGCGGCGGACGGCTCATTCAAGGCATGCTCGTCGGTGTTACCGCAGGCGATCCCCTCACGCTCGCGGGCGTCGCCGTGCTACTGCTCGCGGTCGCTGCGCTCGCCGCCGGGATTCCGGCACGACGCGCCGCCCGCGTCGAACCTATCGCCGCGCTTCGAGCTGAGTAGGACGAACGCCAACAACGGGTTCCAACAAGCGCGGTTTTGGGCACAAACCTCAGCGCATTGTGCCGAACCGCTTCGTCGTTGTGGCCGTTGGCGAAAGCGGAAAAATTGAGGAGAGCCTCAAAGCGTTGAACTTGGGTCCGATTGTCGCGCCCTCCCGAAGTGAATCAGG
>JALDXK010000086.1:0-14409 GCA_032155105.1 Acidobacteriota bacterium | reverse complement strand
TATAACCAGGAGTACCACACGCTGATGGTGATCCGGGACGGCAAGATCAGCGCCGTGCGTGAATATCTCGATACGCAACATGTGTTCGAGGTATGGTTTAAACCCTGACCGCGGGCGAAGCCCGATAACGCATCCCCGGATTCGCTCATGCCCATGACACGCCGCGACGCTCTCGCCCGACTCGCCGGCCTGGTCGCGATAAGCGCCGCTTCCCGTGCAGGCTGGGCCGCCGCAGACTCGTCCGACCCGCTCGCCGGTACGATCGCCGCCTACATTGCAGGCCTCGAAGCCGGCGACTGGACGGCCGCCGAAATTACCGCCCAAGCACTGGAACGGTGCTGCACCGATGGGGCGGCGTGGCGCGCCATTGATGCGCTCGACCCCGACACCGCCCTCGCCGACGCCCGCGCCGCCGATGCGCGGCAGCGTAATGGCCGGCGCCTCGGCCCGCTCGACGGCGTCCCGGTCTTTGCCAAATCGATCTACGACATGAAGGATCTACCTACGACGGCTTCGAGTGCCGAGTGGGCCGAACTCTTCCCGGAGCGTATTACGCGGGATGCACTCGAGGTGGCGAGGCTCCGCGCCGGCGGCGCCATCGTGCTCGGCAAGACCGCGGCCGACGACTTCGCCTACCGCGGCAACGGCACCAGCAGCCACCAGGGCGCGACCGGTCGCGTCCTGCACCACGCCCTGAATGGACGAGGGCCGCGACGACTGCGCGGGGATGCGCTGCGCCGCCGCGGTGTCGGCAACGAGCAGCAGGCAGAGAGCGACGAGCGCCGTCATCCGCACGGCTACCGATCGAACTCCGGATGCCGCGGCAGTTTCAGGTACGGCAACCGCACGCGTCGGCCGGCGCTGTCGACGATGACGCTGTTGTCGACGCGCAGGGCGTCTGGGGGATGGAAGCCGTCGCTGCCGAGCAGCGACACATAGTCGTCCTGCTCGACGCCGTCGCCGCTGACGCCGAGTCCGCCGACGAGCCGGCCGTCCTTGTAGAGCGGCACGCTGCCGGGAAACCACACGATGCCGCTTTGATTGAGATAGCCGCGGTTGCCGCCTCGACTCGGTCCCGGACCTTCCGTGCACGCGTGCTTCGTGTCGTAGACATACAACTCGAAGAACGGCCCCGCGCGTTCGTGATCGTCGTGTTGATCGAGTTGCTCCTCGAGATCGACGCCGGGTGGAAACCGCGGCTGGCCGCCGAAGTTGAGCGTGCGCGCGGTCACCGCCCATCCCTGGCCTGGAGGTGGCGCGGGCTCCCACCGATACCCCTCGGGGCTCTGCTCGACGATGGCGCGCAGCACGTCGTAGCCTTCGCGCGTGCTGAAGTAATAGGCGTTGCGCGCCTTGGTCATCGCCACGTCGGAGGAGAACACGGTGCCGTCGGCCATGCGGAACAGCGCGAGCACTTCGCCTGCTTCATCCGACACTCCGATCGTCATTCGCGACGGCTGGTTCACCGGGAGGCGAATCATCGCGCGCGTGCGCAGCGCGACCTCGACCGAGCGCTCGACGAGCTGTTGCACCTCAGCAACCGACAGGCCGCCGGCGATCGCGCTCGCGCGCGGCCCGATTAGATAGCCCTCGGGCGCCTGCAAGCCATCGAGAGGCGGCACGAGCAGGCTGCCAGACGAGATCGAGCCGGGGGCGGATCCAGCCGGGCGCGCACGCAACGCATCGCGGATGCACGACACCGTCGTGCACGCCCCGAAGAACGGCAGGCGAATGCCGTCCACGTAGACCGCACCGGGAAAGCCGAGGGGTTCTGAAAAATCGAGGCCGCCTCCGGCGCCGGCCGCGGCCAGGGTCGCCGCGTACTCGGCGAATTCGGCGGTCACACCCGCAACGCCCACGCCACCGACGACCTTGCCATCGCGGTAGATCGGGATGCCCCCTGGATTCACCGGCACGGCGCCAAGGCTGGTTTGCCCGGTGTCGAAGACGTCGATCTTCCCGGTGGTGATGCCGATCGACGCCACCGCGTCACCGCGGTCATCGCGCATCGGTCCGCCGCGTGCGCAACCGCGCGTGTCGTCGGGCCGGCACGGCAGTGGCACGCCGGTGCCGTCACCGAACGCGCCGGCGATCGACGTCGGCCGCGGGAACGGAGCGTTGAAAATCGCATCGCCGCGGTCGTCCACCTGGCAGCCGCGGTTGATGTTCTCGACGCCGTAGAGCGCGGCATTCGCGGTGTTGCGCACGCCGGGCGGAAAGTGGATACCGCTGATGAATCGCACCGTGCGCGACGAGAGCGGCGCCTGGTCGTTGGCGAACATCGCGCCGCTCCTCGCCACCGACACGGCGATGTCCGGCGTTCGCTCGTCCGCACGCCCGCGCGTGAAGACGCCGAGAATATTGCCTGTGCGATCGACGACAGCGGCAGCGAGGGTGTCGTCGGCTAGCGCCGTCGCGGCAACAGTGAGGATCGCGCGCACGTCTTCGGCGGTCAGGATGCGCGCCCTGCCGCCAACGGAATCCGACGGCGTGTTCTGGGCGCTGAGGACCGCGCCGGCCAGGATTGCGAGCGCGCCGGCGCGCAGGATGCGATGCGTCACGCCGCTCATCTGCCGAGGGAGGCTTCGATCTTCTTGACCTGCGAGATGAATCGGCGCGGGTCGTACGCGCTCGGACTCTGGAACTGCTGGAACAGCTCGTCGAACGCGCCCCGCAATGGGCTGGCCTCCCCCGCTTGCGCGGTCGCGAGGTAGAGCGTCTCCATGGCCATCGCCGCCTGTTCGGCGGCCCGCTCGCCGCGTGGCGCGATGTCTTCGACGTCAGCCACAATGGCGCGCAGCAGCCTGGCGGCAACGGAGGCATCCGGCTTCGCGGCCACCGCGCGTGCCACCGCGGCGTCGAGCAGCGACCGCGCCCGTGCGACCTGAATGGCCACCTGCTCCGTATTCGGGCGCGGCCGGCTCGCCTCGCGCGACAAGGCGGTCATCGCCTCGGTGAGATCGGTGCCGGCCTTCGCATCCTGCGCCGCTACCACGTGCCGCGCGGTGAGCCAGCGCGCGATGTTCAACGCGGGATGGCCGGGCCGCCGATCCTCATACCCCAACGTCTGCCGCCAGCTGTCGTCCGCGCGCGTGAGGGAGTGATGACAGGCGAAGCAATCGAGCTCCGCGTATTCAGGCCACGTCGGTCCGCTCACCCGCCTCGCAAGCCGGTCCAGGCTGCTGCGCAGGTGCACGAGCTGACCGACGGTGAACGACCGCATGGGTGCGAACGGATCGGCATCGGTCACCGGCCGCCAGTGCCGCGGCATCGCGGCGCTGAACGCTTCGAGGTCGAACACCAGATCGGGATGCCCGGCCGCGATCATCTCGTGATCGACGAACTTGTCGGCCGTGCCCAGGTGACACGCCAGGCAGGTTTCAGTCCGCTTCACGAGGTCCTTGGTGTCGTTCATGCCGGCCTGCACTGACTGTGCGTGCGTCCAGCCCTTGGTGGTGTGCGGCCCAAGCCAGGCGCTCGCGGGACCGTGGCAGGCCTCGCAGCTCACGCCCTCACTCATGAACGTGCGGCCCTGTTGCGCGTCGGGCGCATCCACGGAATGGCAGGCCAGGCACTTCGGCGCGTTGTGGGCCGCGGGCAACCCGAGGATCTTCGCCATGCGCACCGAAACCGGATTCGACAGCACGTCGGCGGCGCGGGCATGACGATCCTGCGCGATCCACGTGGTGTATTCCGTCTGCAGGATGCGGCCACCGGCCACCGGGCGAATCGAGCCGTGGCACGCGGCGGCAGCGCAGGAGCCGGGTCCGGTGTAGGCGCGCGTCATCGGCGCCTGCGCACCCGGCGCCGCTACCGCAACTGTAATCGCCGTAATCAACGCAAAGACGACGAGCGAGAACACTGCGAGGAAGGCGCGAGGCATGCGTAAGTTTTATAGCATGCAGATGATACGATGGCGCTCCGCGTGACCGGGTCCGGACCGCATTCTCCGATTTTTGATGAGCTTCGCGCCGTGCAACGCGTGCACGGTTATTTGCCCGAGGCGGAATTGCGCACGGTGGCGGCGCGGCTCGATCTGCCGCTCTATCGCGTGCAATCGGTCGCGAGCTATTACTCGACCTTCTTCCTGCGGCCGCCGGCGCGAGCCGAAGTACGCGTCTGCGGCGACATGGCCTGTCATCGCTCCCGCGCGGGCGATCTGCGCGAGGCGCTGACGCGCCGCTTCCAGGGGCAGGACGTCAACATCACGCATGTCTCCTGTCTCGGCCGCTGCGACGTCGGCCCCGCCGTCAGCGTCAACGATCGCATTTACGAACGTGTCACCGAGGCCGATGCGGCGGCGCTCATCGGCACCGCCCTCGGCGGCCAGCCGCTTCCTCCTCCTCCGGCCCGCCCTGCCAGCGTTGTCACCTTTTCCGATCCGTACGGCAGCGGCCCGCGCTACGGGATGGTGCGGAAGTACGCCGAGTCGCGCGACTGGGCCGGCCTGATTGCCGCGCTGAAAGAGAGCGGCTTGCGCGGTCTCGGCGGCGCCGGGTTTCCCACCGGCATGAAGTGGGAACTGGTCAGGAATCAACCCGGTCCGATCAAGTACATCGTCTGCAACGCCGACGAGAGCGAGCCCGGAACGATCAAGGACCGGCACATCATGACCCACGCGCCGCACCTGCTCATCGAAGGCATGATCCTCGGCGGGCTCACCGTGGGCGCGGGCCAGGGCATCATCTACCTCCGGCACGAGTACGAAGACCTCGAACCGATCCTGCACGACGAGATCCGCCGGTGTCATGCCGACGGACTCCTCGGCTCGCGCATCCTCGGTTCCGATCTGTCGATGGACATCGAGGTGTTCGTCAGCCCCGGCGGCTACATTTGCGGCGAGGAGACGGCGCTGCTCGAAGCACTCGAAGGCAAGCGCGCCGAGCCGCGCAACAAGCCGCCGTTCCCAGGACAGCAGGGCCTGTGGCAGCGCCCGACCGTGATCAACAACGTCGAGACGTTCTATTTCGTGCCGGTGATACTCGCGCGTGGCCTCGACTGGCTGAAGGCGCAAGGCAGGGGCGGAGCCGTGGGGACGAAATTCATCGGCGTCAGCGGAGATGTGCAGCACGCAGGCGTGTTCGAGATCCCGATGGGCACGACCTACCGCGAGTTGATCGACGGCTGGGCCGGCGGCGCCATGCCCGGCCGCACCATCAAAGGCTTTGCGCCATCGGGCCCCGCGGGCGGGTATCTTCCCGCCGCGATGCTCGACCTGCCGATCGACTGGGCGGCGATGACCAAGGCCGGCGCGACCGTCGGCTCCGGCGCGGTCGTGGTCTGCGACGATCGCGCCTGCATGCTCGACATGGCGCTCAACAGCGTGCGCTTCTTCCGCAACGAGTCGTGCGGCAAGTGCGTGCCGTGCCGCACCGGGTCGCAGAAGCTCGTGGATATCCTCACCGACTGGGCGCGCGGGTATCGCGCTCAGCACGATCTGGCGCTCCTCGACGAGCTTGGCCATACGCTGCGCGTCACGTCGATTTGCGGCCTCGGCCAGGTGGTGCCGACGCCGATCGTCTCGGTGATGAAACATTTCGGCGACGAAGTCGAGGCGCACGTGCGCGATCGACAGTGCGCCGCCGGTGTCTGCTTTTCACAGGCAAACCGCGCCTCATGAGCACCGTCACGCTGACCATCGACGGCCGCGAAGTCACGGTGCCGCAGGGCACGACCATCTTCGATGCGGCACGGATGCACGGCATCCCGATTCCGACGCTGTGCCATCAGCAGAACCAAACGCCCGTCGGGGTGTGCCGCGTGTGCGTCGTCGACGTCGGCGCCCGCGTGTACGCGGCGGCGTGCATTCGCCAGTGCGATCCGGGCATGGTGGTGAAAACCGACATCGAGCCGGTGCAGAAAGCCCGCCGCACGCTCGTCGAGCTGCTGATGGCTGACCATCCGTCGCCCTGCGCCCGGCAGCAGGCCAGCGGCGACTGCGAGCTGGAGACCATGGCGGTGCAGATCGGCGCGGTGCCATCAGGCGGCGAGCCCCGGTATGCCCGGCGGCTGTCGCCGCGCGGCCGCGATGATTCGTCGCTGTCGATCGCCGTCGATCACGAGGCGTGCATCCTGTGCGATCGCTGCATCCGCGGCTGCGACGAGGTCAAGGGTAACGACGTGATCGGCCGCACCGGCAAGGGCTACACGGCCGGCATCGCCTTCGATCTCAACCTGCCGATGGCCAGCTCGACGTGCGTGTCGTGCGGCGAGTGCATGGTGTCGTGCCCGACGGGCGCGCTCACCAACAAGCGCGTGATTGCCACCGAGCTGGGCGGCGGCGAGGCGCTCGACCCCGAGTGGATCCTGCAGCTGCCGGTGTTCAAGGGCGTCTCGGGTACGTTCCTCGAGCTCAACAAGAACGCGGTGGTGCGGCGCCACGTCGCGGCCGGCGAGGTAATCTGCCGCGAGGGCGAGTTCGGGTCGACGGCGTTCTACATCCTCGACGGCACGGTCGACGTGTTCATCGGCACGCCGATCGCGCACGTCAAGCAGGAAGCTGCCGGCGACGGGTGGTGGTCGCGCATCACCAGCCGGCTCGCCAATCGCGAGGAGCACACGCGCGCCGAGGAGGCGCCGCGGCGATGGATTCCGATCGACGCGCCGGTCGACTTGCCGTACGACAATCCGATCGCGCAACTGGGCGCCGGCGAGTTGTTCGGCGAGATGACGTGCATGAGCTTCCATCCGCGCTCGGCAACGGTGCGGGCGCGCACCGACGTTGTGGTGCTCGAGATGCTGCGCAACGTGCTCGACATCCTGCAGAAGAACAAGACGTTCAGGGCGGAGCTCGATCGGAAGTACCGCCAGCGCGCGCTCGAAACGCACCTGAAGAGCGTGCCGGTGCTGGCGACGATGCCGCCGGACTTCATCGCCTACCTCCGCGATCGCGTCGAGCTGCAGCGCTACTCGCCCGGCGAGGTGATCGTCCGGCAGGGCGATCCGTCCGACGCGTTCTATCTCGTGCGGCTCGGGTTCGTGAAAGTCAGCCAGCATCGCCCCGGCGGCGATCTCGTGCTCTCGTATCTCGGGCGCGGCGGTTATTTCGGAGAAATGGGATTGCTGGGCGGCGGCGCCCGCACCGCGACGTGCACGGCGCTCGATCACGTCGATGTGGTGCGCATCAAGGGCGAGGACTTCGCGCTGATGGTGGCGCGCTTCCCCGACATCCGCGCCGGCCTCGAAGAGGTGGCGCGCGAGCGCGCCGACGCCAACCTGCAGCGGGCACGCTCGACCGAGCACACGCCGCTGGACGATTTCCTGTCCCAGGGGCTGATGCAGGCGCAAAGCCTGCTGCTCCTCGACCTGGAGAAGTGCACGCGCTGCGATCAGTGCGTGCGCGGCTGCGCCGACGCGCACGACGGCGTGACGCGGCTGGTGCGCGAAGGGTTGCGCTTCGACAAGTACCTGGTGGCCACCTCGTGCCGCCAGTGCCGCGATCCGCTGTGCATGGTCGGCTGCCCGGTCGGCGCGATCCGGCGGCGCAACTCGCTCGAGATCATCATCGAGGACTGGTGCATCGGCTGCGGCCTGTGCGCGAACAACTGTCCGTACGGCAACCTGACGCTCCATCCGTTCGACGTGTCGGTGGCGGATCCGGCGCAGCCATCGCGACATACAGTCGTGACGCAGCGCAAGGCGACCGGCTGCGATCTCTGCGTCGAGCACGAGGAGCCGAGCTGCGTCTACGCGTGCCCGCACGATGCGGCGCATCGCGTGGAGCCGCTGACGTTCTTCGCGGCGTTGAAGGCCGGCACACAGGAGGGCCGCACGCCAGGGGTCCCATCCGAGGCGACGAGTCGCTGAGCCGATGCTGATCGACAAGACGCATCAGCGATGGATGGTGACCGCGATCGTAATCACGGGCGTTGCCGGTGTGCTCTACGTGCCATACGCGCGGCTCGCCGAACCTCCACGGGGCGGCTCGTGGCCGGGGCTGGCCTACGGCATCGCCGGGTTTTCGCTGATGCTGTACGCCGGCTTGCTCGGCGCGAGAAAGAAAGTGCGGGTGTGGCGCCTGGGCCGAGCGCAAACGTGGATGCGCGGCCACCTCTGGCTCGGCCTCGCGAGCCTGCCGTTGATCGTCCTGCATGCCGGCGTCACCTCCGGCGACGGCCTGACATTCGTCCTGATGTGGCTGTTCGTGATCGTGATTGTCAGCGGCGTGTGGGGCGCGTGGGTGCAACACACGTTGCCCAGGCGCATGCTGCGCGACGTGCCGATGGAGACGATCTACGAGCAGATCGATCATGTCCGCGCGCAGCTGCTGATGGAGGCGGACACGATCGTCGCCGACGCGTGCGGCAGGCTCGAAGTCGAAACGGTCGTCCCGGCGACGCGTGCGGGAGGGGCCGTGGGGACGCCGGGCGAAGCCGCGGCAGCAGCTACCGCGCTGGCGACGATCGATCGCATCGACGCCGAAGACTCGGCGCCGCTCCGCGAGTTCTACCGCCGCGAGCTGCGTCCCTTTCTCGAGCGGCCGGCCGCGGCGCACGCGCTCGGCGATGCAGCGGCGGCCGCGGCGCGGTTCGCGAAAGTGCGCGCCCTCGTGCCGGTCTCGTTCCACGCCGCGCTCGCCGATCTCGAGAACATCGGTGAAGAAGCGCGGCAACTGCGCCGCCAGGCGCGCCTGCATCTCGTGCTGCACGGCTGGCAGCTCGCGCACGTGCCGCTCTCGATCGCGTTAATGGTGCTCGCCCTCGTCCACATCGTGATGGCCCTGCGGTTCTAGCATGCGCACGCGCACCGCCAAGAAACTCGCCCAGCGCATCGACTTGAGCTATTTCAAGCGGCCGCACCCGCTGCGCCTTTGGCGCACGCTGTTGTCGATCGCGATACCAGCGGCGGGACTGCTCTGGCTGGGGAGCATGGCCGCGGCGGGCAGCCGCGCGCCGTACAGCAGTGGACCGTTGTCGCCCCCGCACGCATTCGCGGAAACGCGCTGCGAGGTGTGTCATACGCGAGATACGTCATTCCGCGCGCACGTCACGGACATCGCGTGCCTGACGTGTCACGATGGCCCCGCCCATCCGGCACGAACCGTCCCGGCCAGCACCTCAGCGCCACCACCGGTGTGCGCGTCGTGCCATCGCGAACATCGCGGCCGCATCGCGCTCGCGGCCGCGCCCGACGGGTTTTGCATCGATTGTCATGCGGGCGATCGCCGCACTGCTTCTGAACGCGCCGACGTCGGCAGTTTTCCAGACGATCATCCGGCGTTCACGACCGAGACTGGCGCGGTGGACCCGGGCACGATCAAGTTCAACCACCAGGTCCACGCGAACACCGATCTCCGCGGGCCCGACGGTCCGGAGGCGCTTGCCTGCAGCACGTGCCATCAGCCGGAAGTCGTGACGGCGCGTCCGGGTCGGCCGGCGAGCACCGGACTGATGAAGCCGATCACCTTCGGGCAACAATGCGCGCGATGCCACCAGATGTACTTCGACGAACGTATCGACGCGCAGGCGCCGCACGAGGAGCCGAAGGTGGTCGTCGAGTTCGTCCGGCGCGCCTTACGCGAGCACATCGCCGGGAACCCCGGCGACATCAATCGACGGGATGGGCCGCCACGCCGCCTGCCGCTGAACTTTCCGCGCGAGCCCGAACCGATCGCGCGCACGCCCGAGGAGTGGGTGACCCGCCGCGCCGCCGTAGCGGAACGATTGTTATGGAACAGGACGTGCGCGGAATGCCACACCGTGACGCGCGCCACCGACGCCGCCGCGCTGCCGTCGATCGCGCCGTCGAACGTCCGGCGCCAGTGGATGACCCGCGCCGCGTTCGACCATACGCCGCACCTGATGCTACGGTGCGAATCCTGCCATACGGCGACGGACAGCCGCCTGACGTCCGACGTGCTGATGCCCGCCGCAACCACGTGCGCCACCTGTCACGCGCCTGGCAAGGGCGCGCCCACGGCGTGCGCGACGTGCCACGCATACCACGATTGGACCAACGCCAAGCCGACCCGGCCGACGTTCGATCTCAATCATTTCCGCTAGCAGGTTGCTGAAAACGTCAGTAGGGGCGGTCTTTAGACCCGCCCGCCTGACCGGCGGGACTGCAGTCCGGCCTCTACGTGCTCGAGGGGTCAGTTCGAACCGAACGCGTAGAGCGCCTGCGTGGTGCGTACGTAGATCCTGCCGTCGGCCATGGCGGGCGTCGCGTAGGCCTCTTCGTTCAGATTGTTCACGCTCTTCACGGCGAGCTCACCGCCAGGCAGCACCACGACCACGGCGCCGGCTTCCGTCGTGAAGAACACGTGTCCATCCGCGGCAATCGGCGAGGCGAACACCGCGCCGGGCGCGCCGGTCAGCCGTCCCTGCTTGATCACCGCGCCGGTGTCGGGGTTCAGCGTGGTGACGATGCCGTTGTCGTTTACCATGTAAAGCACGCCCTGGTACAGCAGCGGCGACGGCAGCTGCGGCACGCTGCGCTGGTACTTCCAGCGAATCGCCGTGTCGCTCATGTCACCAGAGCCGCCGAGACGGATCGCCAACATGCCGTTCTCGGAATCAAGCGCGGCGCGGTAGTAGGCCCACTCGTCCTTGTTGAGCGATCCGTTGAGATCGAGATCGGCCACGTCGAACCAGAATGCCTGCGTGAACTTCGGGAACTCCGTTTTCGCGATCATGCCGTCGCCATTCGTGTCGGCGGTCTTCCACACCTCGTCGGCCGGTGGCACCGACACCTTGTTACCGGGATCGTTCACCGGCGCGCCGTAGCCGTTCACGTAAATCGTGTCGCCGCCAATCACCGGCGTCGACTTCATCTCGAACGACAGGCCGCCGACCCACCACAACTTCTTCCCGGTAGCAGCGTCGTACGACGTCAGCAGAAACGAACCCGGCAGCAGGATCTGATCGCGACCGTCGCGACCGCGCCACAGGATCGGCGTCGAGTGGCCGCTCTTGGCTTCGGGCCGATCGACCTTCCACACCTGGCGGCCGGTGCGCTTGTCGAGCGCCACGATGTAGGAGCCGAGGCTTTGATCGCACGCGAGCACCAGGAGGTTGCCCGCGATGACCGGCGACGCGCCCATGCCGTAGATGTTGTTGAACGGGCCAAGCGGCAGCTTCCACAACTCCTTGCCCGATTTGTCGTAGCCGATCACCCCATAGTCGGGGAAAAACACGTAGACGCCGTCCTCTTCCACGGCCGGACTCGGCGACGCCGGGTTGTTGCGCTTGTCGACGATCTTGGTCGCCACCCGCGGCGCTTCTCGCTCCCAGAGGATGCGGCCCTTGGCGCGATCGATCGCCAGGGTCACGAGCGCCTCGCCGCGCAGGCCCGTGAGGTAGAGGCGATCGTCGAACAGGATCGGTGACGAGTGGCCCTGCGGCAGGGGCAAACGCCACAGCAGGTTCTTCTCGGGACCGAATTCCGTGGGGATTTTTGTCGCGGCGGAGAGGCCGGAGCCATTCGGCCCCCGAAACCGCGACCAGTCGGGGGCGGCGGCGGTCAGCGACACGGCCCCGGCGAGCACGATCACGCCGAAGGTCGACACGAAGAATCTCATGCGCACGTCCAGAGTCTACACGCGCTACCATGAGCGCACACGTTATGGTGGAACGGTCGCTCGCAGGCGATGTGACGAATCGGCTGCTCGGTGGGATGGACCCCGAATTGCAGCGGATCATCATCGCCGAGGGCACCCGCACCAGGCTGCGGCCGGCGCAGGTGCTCTATCGGACCGGCGAGCCTGCAGAATTCCTGTACTTACTGGTAAAGGGCCGCGTGCAACTGAGCCGGCCCTCGCGCGCCGGCCGCGAAGTGTTGTTCAGCGTTCTCGGCGCGGGCGACGTCCTGGGATTGGTGTGCCTGTTGACGCGGCGCGCCGCGTACATGGGCACGGCGAAAACGATCGACACGGGCGACGCGCTGGCGTGGGATCGCACGACGCTGCACCGCCTGTCGCGCGGCGCGCCGCAACTGGTCGCAAATGCGCTCACGGTCGCCCTCGGGTTCGTCGCGCAATTTGCCGATCGCCACGAGGCGCTCGTCGAAGGCACCGCGGCGGAACGACTCGCGCGTGCGCTGTCACATCTCGGCACGCATGGCGCCGTGTCCTTGGCCACCGGCATCGAGATACGCATCAAGAATGATGAGCTGGCGGGGTTGGCCGATGTCAGCGCCTTCACCACCAGCCGCGTACTCCAGCAGTGGGAACGGGATGGCGCGATCAAGAAGGGGCGCGGCGTCATCCGCATCATGAATCCCGACGGGCTCCTGCCCCACTAATCGCGCGATCATTGCTCTGGCGCAACGACGGCGCGGAGACCACCAGCCATGCTTGACCGGTGGAACACGCACAGCCCTTGCGCGTCGTCGTTGCCGACGACAACCCCGAGTTCCGGCGCATGATTGTCTCGATCCTGCAGCGGCAGTTTTCTGTCGTGCAAGTCGTCGCCTGCGGCAAAGCGCTCATCGAGGCGGTCCTCAACCTCGCCCCTGATGTCGTCGTCAGCGATGTGTCGATGCCGACGTCGGGCATCGAGGCGATGCAGCGGTTGCGCGAGGCCGGTTGCACGGCGCCTTTCGTCCTCGTCACGGCGGGCCACGCCGACGCGCTCGAATGGATGAACCTCGGCGCGCTCGCGGTGGTCGACAAGGTTGACCTCCCGGCCGAGTTGGTGACCGCGGTCACGTCTGCGGCGGAGGGCTTCTCCTACCTGTCGTCGAAAGCCCGCCGCTCGTGCGACTGACCCAGGCACCGACGATAAAGGCCAGCGCGGCCATACGAGGCAGGCGACACAGACATAGTGTGACAACGGGGACGGCCGCATTCATGGTCTAATTACCCGGAAAATAACGGGATTTCCGGGATGCGTGTAGCCGCTACATTTTCGTTTTCACTCTTCATCGGGTTGCTCGCTGCGGGCTGCGCCAAAGGCGAGGCACAGCCGCAGCAGCGCACGGGTGCGCCGGCCGCGGTGCCGGTCGCGGTGGCGCCCGCGCTGCGCAAGGCGATGCCGCTCGACGCAACCGTCGTCGGCACCGTCGAGGCCTATTCCACCGTGTCGGTGCGCGCGCAGCTCACCGGCGAGCTCACCAGCGTGAACTTCCAGCAGGGCGACGACGTGGTCGCCGGCCAGGAGCTGTTCGCGCTCGATCGCCGGCCGCTCGAAGGCGCGCTGCAACAAGCTCAGGCCACGCTCGAACGCGACACCGCGCAACTCGTCAATGCCAAGGCGATCATGGAGCGCTATGAGCAGCTCGTGCAGCGCGGCATCGTCGCGCGCGAGCAGCGCGACAACGCGCGCACCAGCGTCGCGACGCTGGAAGCGACCGTGGCGTCGGATCGGGCGGCCCTCGAGAACGCGAAGGTGCAGCTGCAGTACGCCACGATCAAGGCGCCGATCTCCGGCCGCACCGGGGCGCTGATGGTGAACGCCGGCAACCTCGTTCGCGCCAATGACCAGGCGCCGCTCGTGGTCATCAACCAGATCACGCCGATCTACGTCTCGTTCGCGTTCCCTGAATCGCTGCTCGCCGACCTGCGGCGCTACACGGCACGCGGCGCGCTGCGTGTCGAGGCCCGGCCGGCCCACGGCGATGATGCGCACATCGCCACCGGAGCGATCACCTTCATCGACAACACCGTCGATCAGACCACCGGCACGATCAAGGTGAAGGGCACGTTCCCGAATGCCGATCGGCAACTGTGGCCCGGGCAGTTCGCCAACGTCTCGGTGCGCCTGATGACCGAGTCGGCGGCGATCGTCGTGCCGTCGGTGGCCGTGCAAACCGGCCCCGAAGGTCCGTACGTGTACCTCGTGAAACCGGATGAGACCGTCGAAATGCGTGCTGTCGCCGTGGCGCGTGTGGTCGGCACGGAAACCGTGATCAAGGACGGCGTTGCGGCCGGCGATACGGTGGTCACCGACGGGCACCTGCGCCTGGTGCCGGGCAGCAAGATCAGCGTGCGCGGTGCGGATGCCGCCAAACCGACGTCATGAACTTCGCCGCGCTCTTCATCCGGCGGCCGATCACGACCACCCTGATCATGCTGGGCATCACGGTGTTCGGCGTGATGTCGTACCGGCTGCTGCCGGTCGCGGATCTACCGACCGTCGATTTCCCCACCATCCAGGTCCAGGCCGGCCTGCCAGGCGCGAGCCCGGAGACGATGGCGTCGGCCGTGGCGCTGCCGCTCGAGAAGCAGTTCGCGACCATCGCCGGTCTCGACTCGATGAACTCGACCAGCACGCAGGGCAACACCAGCATCACGCTGCAGTTCTCGCTCGACCGCGACATCGACGCGGCGGCCGCCGACGTGCAGGCGATGATTGCCCGCGCGGCGCGGCAGCTGCCGCAGATGCCGAACCCGCCGTCGTACAACAAGGTGAATCCCGGCGATCAGCCGGTGATCTTCCTGGCGCTGCGCTCGGCGACGCTGCCGCTGTCGAC
>JALDXK010000085.1:0-14502 GCA_032155105.1 Acidobacteriota bacterium | reverse complement strand
CGCACGCGATCGACGAACGCCTTGACGACCTTGAAGTTGACGTCGGCTTCGAGCAACGCCATCCGGATTTCCCGGAGCGCGTCCTCGACGATGGCTTCCGTGAGACGTGTTTCTCCCTTAATCGACTGGAAGACGTCCTGGAGCCGGTTGCTAAGCGCGTCGAACATGAAAGGCCGCAGCACGGCTGGCCACAGGCGCCGCCGCGCAAACCCTTATCCTACTTGAACTTCAGGGGACCGGTCAAACCGATTTGAGGCGGTGTCCGAGCTTTTCCTTCTTTACTTTGAGGTACTTGCGGGTGGTGGCCGATGCCGGGATCTCCAACGGGAGGGTTTCCGACACCGACAGGCCGTAGCCCTGTAACCCTACGAATTTGCGAGGGTTGTTGGTGAGGAGACGCATCGAATGTATGCCGAGGCTCCTCAGAATCTGGGCGCCGATGCCATAGTCGCGCTGGTCCGGCTTGAAGCCGAGATGCTCGTTGGCTTCCACCGTGTCGAAACCCTGGTCCTGGAGCGCGTAGGCGCGCAGCTTGTTGGCGAGCCCGATGCCCCGCCCTTCCTGATTCAGATACAGCAGCACGCCGCGGCCGGCGCGCGCGATCTGCTGCAGCGCCGACTCGAGCTGCGAGCCGCAGTCGCAGCGCGCCGAGTGGAAGACGTCGCCGGTCAGGCACTTCGAATGCACGCGCACCAGCACGTCTTCGCCATTGCCGATCTCGCCGCACACCAGCGCGAGATGGGTCTCGTGATCGATCAGGCTCTCGTAGCCGTGGATGCGGAAGATCCCGTGCTCGGTCGGCAGTTCCGCCTCCGCCACCTTCGTGACCAGGCCTTCGGTCCGCATCCGATAGCTGATCAGATCGGCGATGGTGATCATCAGCAGCTTGTGCCGCCTGGCGAACTTGGTGAGCGCCGGAACGCGGGCCATCGTACCGTCGTCATTCATGATCTCGCAGATCACGCCGGCGGGCGTCAGCCCGGCGATGCGCGCGAGATCGACGGCCGCCTCGGTCTGGCCCGCGCGCACGAGCACGCCGCCGTCGCGCGCACGCAACGGAAACATGTGGCCCGGCCGCCCGAGATCGGACGGCTTGGTCTTGGAATTGATCGCGGCCCGCACGGTGGCGGAGCGGTCGGCGGCGGAAATGCCGGTGCTGGTGCCGCGTTTCGCTTCGATCGACACGCAGAAGGCGGTTTCGAAGCGCGTCGAGTTCTTGGTGACCATCAGCGGAATCTCGAGCTTGTCGAGACGCTCGCCGGTCATCGGCAGGCAGATCAACCCGCGGCCGTACCTGGCCATGAAGTTGATCGCCTCGGGCGTCACCTTCTCGGCGGCCATCGTCAGGTCGCCTTCGTTCTCGCGGTCCTCGTCGTCGACGACGATCACCATCTCGCCGCGGCGGATCGCCGCCACCGCGTCGTCGACCGCGGCAAACGGGCCCTTCGTCTGGGCGCCCTTGGCGATCTTGATCTGCGCCTTCTTCATGGCTTTCTCGATTCGAGCGCCCGCGAGACGTATTTCCCGATCATGTCGCACTCGATGTTCACCTTGTCGCCCGTGCGGAGCGCCTTGAAAGACGTCTGCGCCCATGTCAACGGGATCACCATGACGTCAAACTGCCGTTCACCGAGGCCCGCCACCGTGAGGCTGACGCCATCTACGGCCACTGACCCCTTCCGTATTAGATACGGGCCGAGGCTTGGAGGATAGCCGATCGTCAGCCAGCGCGAGTCGCCCTCGACGCGGATTTCCTCGACGTTGCCGAGGCCGTCGACGTGGCCCTGCACAAAATGGCCGTCGAACCGGCCGTCGGCCTTCAATGGCCGCTCCAGGTTCACTTCCTGGCCGCGCTGCAGTAGGCCGAGGGTGGTGATGCGCGAGGTTTCCGCCCCGACGTCGGCCAGCACGTGCCCGGCGTCGATCAGAATCACGGTGAGGCACACGCCGTTGACGGCAAGACTGTCGCCAATCTTCAGCTGCGCCGACAGCGGCGTCTCCACCCGCAGGCGGTGGCCGCCGCCGGTGGCTTTCACCTCCGCGACGGACCCGAGTGCCTCAACGATGCCCGTGAACATCGGCCTCCATCCACAGATCAGGACCGAGTTGCTCCGTCCTGATCGGAACCAGCTGCGACGCCGAGAGTTCGGTGCCGTCAAACAACTTCACGCCACCCTCGCCGAGGGTGGTCGGCGCGACGATCATGTGAACGCGATCGATCACCCCAGCCTGCCACGCCGCGGCATGCATCGCGGCGCCACCCTCGAGGAGCAGCGTCGAGACGTCGAACCGCAGCAACGCGCGCAAATCATCGCCGAGACTACCCGATCCTTCGATCAGGGTGGCCCCGGCCTGTTTCAAGGTATCCGCTCGTTCGGGAAGCCCGCTGGTGGCGGCCGCTGTCGTCATTATTATCACTGGCCCGGCGTCGAGCGTGGAGAACAGCCTGGCCTGTGCCGGCACCCGCAGGCGCCGGTCGAACACGACGCGCGTCAACGGCCGCGGACGATAACACTCGCGGACCGTCAACACCGGATCGTCGGCGAGCACCGTGCCCGAGCCGACGCCGATTGCGTCAACCGCGGCGCGCAGCCGCTGGGTCCGCCGATTCGCGTCGTGCGAGGTGAGCTGCGTGCGCACGCCGGGCGCGGCTGCGATTCGCGAATCGAGGCTGGTCGCCGCCTTGGCGATCACCATCGGCCGGCCCTGGGTCTGCACGATCGTGAATGCGCGATTGAGGCGGGCCGCGTCCTCCTCGAGCACGCCGACGTCCACGTCGATGCCGGCGGCGCGCAACTCCTCGAAGCCCTTGCCACTGACCCGCGGATTCGGATCGCGCATCGCGGCAACGACACGGCGAATACCGGCGGCGATGATGCGCTGCGTGCACGGACCGGTGCGGCCAACGTGACAACAGGGCTCGAGCGTGACGTACAACGTGGCACCCCTGGCGCGCTCGCCCGCCTCGTCCAGCGCGAACACCTCGGCGTGCGGGTCACCGGCGCGCGGATGGCGTCCGTACCCCGCGACCACGCCGTCAGGCGTGACGACCACGGCGCCGACCATCGGGTTCGGCGTGGTGACACCTTCACCGCGGCGGGCGTGAAACAGCGCGCGCCGCATGTGATCGGCGTCGGTCACCATTTTTCCTGGAAGATCGCGTCGACGTATTCCCGCGGCGAGAACGGCAGCAGGTCGTCAACCGCTTCGCCAACGCCGATGTAGCGGATCGGCAGCTTGAGGTCATGCGCGATCGCCACAGCGATGCCGCCCTTGGCCGTGCCATCGAGTTTCGTCAGTACCACGCCCGTGACGCCGGCCACGGTGGTGAACTCGCGCGCCTGCGCAAGGCCGTTCTGCCCCACGGTGGCATCGAGGATGAGGAGCACCTCGTGCGGCGCGCCGGGGATCTCGCGGCTGGCGATGCGGCGAATCTTGTCCAACTCGTTCATCAGATTGGTGCGCGTGTGGAGCCGGCCGGCGGTGTCCACGAGCACCACGTCGCGCTGCCGCGACTTCGCCGCCGTCATCGCGTCGAACACGACGGCGGCCGGATCGGAACCTTCCTTGGCGCGGATGATGTCGACGCCGGCGCGATCGGCCCAAATCTGCAGCTGATCCACTGCCGCAGCACGGAATGTATCGGCCGCGCAAATCAACGGCTTCCTGCCCTCCTCGCGCATCTGGTTTGCGAGCTTTCCGATGGTCGTCGTCTTGCCGACGCCGTTCACGCCAACCACGAGGATCACCCGGGGTTGGCGTGAACGATCCACCGAAGCGCCGGAGGATTGCGGCGCGAAGGTGGACGTCACCGGCTCCTCCAAGATCCGCAGCATCTCGTCCTTCACCAACTCGCGCAGGCTCTCTCCGCGGCGCTGGCGCTTGCGCACCGCCTCGACGATCTCCTCGGTAGCCGACACGCCGACATCGGCCATCAGCAACACTTCTTCGAGCGATTCAGCGGTATCGACATCGATCTCCCTCGTCCGCGCCTCCGGTGAGTCGGCAATCTTGACGATGTCGTCAAAACGATCGCGGAGCTGCTGCGTGGTGCGCTGCAGACCCTGCTTGAGCTTGTCAAAAAGACCCATGTGTAGATGTCAGATTTCAGATGTCAGATTTTAGATTTATTGCCGATTGCTGATTGCTGATTGCTGATTGCCGACTGCTGATTGCCGATCAAGCGTGCTCGAGTTTCTGCTTGCGTCCCATCAGGTTGCGGATCGCCGATTGCGGGTCGGTGCGGCCCGCGAGTACGTCGGACATTTCGCGCGCGATGGGCAGTTCGATGTCGTGGCGTGCAGCCAAAGCGAGCGCAGCTTCCGTGGTGCGCACGCCTTCCGCCACCATGCGGGTGCCGGCCAGGATGTCCTTGAGCGCACGCCCGTGCGCGAGCTCGATCCCGACCTTGCGATTGCGGCTGAGATCGCCGGTGCAGGTCAGGACGAGATCGCCGAGGCCGGCGAGGCCGGCAAGCGTTTGCGGCTGGGCCCCGGCGGCAACGGCGAGCCGCGACAGTTCCGCGAGGCCGCGCGTGATCAACGCCGCGAGCGCGTTATGACCGACGCCGAGACCTTCGAGCACGCCCGCCGCGATGGCGATGATGTTCTTCAGCGATCCGCCCAGCTCGACGCCGGCCACATCCGCGCTGCCATAGAGCCGCAGCGCGGGCGATCGAAAGTGCGCCATCACGGCTTCGACCACAGCCGACGATTCGCCTGCGGCCACGACGGCGGTTGGCTGCTCGCGCGCCAGTTCCATCGCGAAGCTGGGTCCAGACAGGACCACGATGTCGCAGCGGCCGGCCAGCTCGCTGCGCAGCACTTCCGACATGCGCAGCAGCGACCCTTCTTCGAGTCCCTTCACCGCGCTGACCACGGTGCAGGGTTGCGGCACATGGACGCTCGCCGCGCGGGCCACGTCGCGCACGCCATGCGACGGAACCGCCATCACGACGAAGGTAGCGTCGGCCACGGCGGCGCCGAGACTGGTGGTCGGCGTCAATGCCTGCGGCAAGGCAATGCCCGGCAGGTACGGCTGGTTCTCGCGTGACGACGCCATGGCCGCGGCCAGCGCCGCGTCGCGCGCCCACAAGCGCACGTCGTGACCGGTGCGCGCCAGGTGGACGGCGAGCGCCGTGCCCCAGCTTCCCGATCCCAGGACGCCAATCGTGTGACTCATATGTCTCTGGTCCGCCGCCCTGTCCGCGGCCCTGTCCACCGACCTGTCCACCGACCTGTCCACCGACCTGTCCACCGACCTGTCCACCGAAGCGCGTCGCGCGAAGGTGGAAGCGCGTCGCGCGAAGGTGGAAGCGCGTCGCGCGAAGGTGGAAGCGCGGAGCGCGAAGGTGGAAGCGCGCGCTCGGTGTGCGACCACAAGCGCGCCATGTTGCCGCGGTGCCGGAACAGGACGAGCGCCGCGACGATGGTGGCGCCGATGTCGACGGCTCGCAGTCCCGGCGTCAGCCACTGAATCAGCGGCAGCAACACGGTGGCAACAATCGAGCCCAGCGAGACGAAGCGCGTGCGCGCGACCGTAATCGTGAACGCGGCCGCGGCAATCGCGGTCGGCACCGGCGACAGCACGCCGAAGACGCCACTCGCGGTGGCCACGCCCTTGCCGCCACGGAAGCCGAGCCAGAGTGGATAGACATGACCGACAACAGCAGCCACCCCGGCAGCGACACCGGCCGTGCCTCCGCCGGCAAGCAGCACCGCACCAGCACCCTTGCCGACGTCCGCCAGCATCACCGCGATCGCCATGCCCAACCCGCTGGTCCGATACACGTTGGCCGCGCCAACATTGCCGCTGCCGACACGGCGCAGATCAACACCACGCGCACCGTGAGTGACGAGGTAACCGATCGGCAGCGAACCGACGGCGTAGCCGATGAGCACTGCAGGAAGAAACTCCAGATTTTCAACTTTTAACTTTTAATTATTAATTCCCACTAGTGGCGCGCTCACCAACTCAGTATAGTTCGGCCCGTACTGCGACAATTTGCTCTGGTAGAGCGTGACGCGGTCGATCCGCGAGGTCGCGTTGCGCACCTCGGAGGCCTGGAGCAGCTTCGGCCAGTCCACACCCGCGCCGGCCATCTTGACGCGCCCGAGCGTGAGGTGCGGCAGCAGCGCGCGATCGTCGAGCTTCACGTCGATGCCGGCGATACGCTTCGAGACCTCCGCCTCGAGCTGCGCCAGCGGCGCGGCGCCGTTGGTCACGCCGAGCCACAACGCGCGCGGATGGCGATTACTGGGAAACGTCCCGATGCCCCGCCACTGCACGTCGAACGGCGGCATCGCGATCGGCGGCGCGAGCAGCGGAATCAGGCGCTCGACGTCGGCTTGCCCGATCTCGCCGATGAACCTGATGGTGACGTGCAGTGCCGCCGGCTTCACCCACACCACTTTCGGCGGGGTCTTCGCGGCTTCGAGTTTCATGGTCAGCGCGCTGACGACGCGGGCCGCTTCGCGGCGGACCTCGTCACCAACATCGATCGCCACGAACACCCGTGCCCCTACACCCGGCATGTGTGCGCCCGGGCTATGGGGCATCCGGCGAGAGGGCCTACGGCCAGGGCGGCGGACATCAGACCTCGAGCAGATAGCGGCGCAGCATGTCGATGGCCCAGTTGGTCGACATCGCCTTGACCATCTCCCGCCCGCCGGGGAACTTGAAGGTGCGCACGCGCGACGATTCCGCGCCTGCGGCAGACGCGCCAGCGACGGCGATACACACGGTGCCGACCGGTTTCTGCTCGGTGCCGCCGCCGGGACCGGCGATGCCGGTGATGCCGATCCCCACTTGGACGCCGGTGCGCCGACGAATGCCGGCCGCCATCGCGAGCGCAACCGGCTCACTGACCGCGCCATGCTCCTTGATCAACGCCTCCGGCACGTCGAGCAGTTCGACCTTCGCGCGATTGCTGTAGGCCACCACGCTACGTTCGACGTAGTCGGAGCTGCCGGGCACGTCGGTGAGACGCGACGTGGCGAGGCCGCCCGTGCAGGATTCGGCCAGCGCCACCCACCAGCCGCGCGATCGCAGCAGGTTGCCAACCACGGCTTCGAGCGGCGTGCCATCCGTACTGACCAGATCGGCGCCGAGCACCGCAGCTAGTTCCGACACGCCGCGATCCAACGCCGCGGTCGCCGCGATGCCATCACGAGACTGCGCGACCAGATGCAGTTCTACCTGGCCCAGGCCGGCCAGAATGGTCGTGACGATCGGCGGTTGTTGCTCGAGCCACGTCGAGTAAATCGGCTGGACGATCTCCTCGACGATCGACTCGCCCTTCCCCGCCACACGGAGCAGGCGGCGATGCAGGCGCACATCGCCGGCGAGCGCCGCAAGGCGCGTGCGGACGTCGCCATCGATCATCGGCTTCATCTCGCGCGGCGGCCCCGGCACCAGCGCGATCACCGCCGCGCCATGCTCGATCCACAGGCCGGGCGCGGTGCCGTGCGGATTCTGCAGCACCACGGCGCCACGCGGCACCTGCGCCTGGCGGCGATTGTTGGCCGGCATCTTCCAGCCGCGCGCCGCGAATCGCTTCTCCATCGCCTCGACGATCGCCGGATCCTCGTCGAGCGGCAATTCGAGGTGCGCCGCCACGACTTCCCTGGTGAGGTCATCGTCAGTCGGTCCAAGGCCGCCAGTAAGAATCAGCACGCGATGCCGCGACAGGGCGTACGACACGTGCGCGGCCAGTTCCTCGCGGCTGTCGCCGACAATTGACTTGAACGCCACGGCAATGCCCAAGTCGTTCAGGACCTGCGTGATGTAGAGCGAATTGGTGTCGGTCCTGTCCGGGGTCAGCAGTTCGCTGCCGACGGCAATGATGGCCGCAGAAGGCGCGGAGGAGGAGGTCACCAGGGCCACAGAAGGCGCAGAAGGCACAGAGTACTAAATTACACGGACAACCACACCGGGCCCATCATCACGGCCAGGCGCAAGAGCAAGTGCGCGTAGATCCCGGCCATCGCATCGTCGGCCATGATCCCAAGCCCGGCAGGCAGGTGTTCGAGACGGCCCGCCGGGAACGGCTTGATGACGTCGAGCACGCGGAAGATCAGGAAGCCGGCGAAGATGCCCCACCACGACAGCGGCATGAACGCGAGGGTGATCTGCATGCCGAGCACCTCGTCGATGACGACGGGACCGGGGTCCTTGCGATTGAGGGCCCGCTCTGTAGCCGTCGCGGCCCAGATGCCGACGGCGAAGACGACGAGGATCGCTACCAGTTCGAGCGCATAGCTGCCGCTCCAGCGAACCAGCGCATACAAGACGAGCGCCGCGGCGGAGCCTGCCGTACCGGGTGCGATTGGGAAATAACCGACGTAGCCGAACGTGGCGATGAATACACCGAGACGGCTCGAAGGCCCGATCGCTCGTCTCATGCTTCGCGCACGACTCTCGTACCGGCCAGCCGGTCGTGCAACGCGCGGTGATCGCTCGTCATCAGTGCGGGAACATACGACAGGCCGAAGGTCAGGGGCACGAGCATGCAACCGGCGGCGCGCAACATGCCACCGGAGGCGTCGATCGGCCGGCCGTCGTCGCCGATCACGCGCAGGTTCATGAGCATCTTGCCGATCGTCTGGCCGCCCGCCACCGTGAATGCCGACACGTAACCGAACGCCAGCAGCGCCAGGAACCCGGCAAACGGCACCGGCGGCAGCACGCGCAGGTCCTCGAGCGTATTGCGCAGCCCGCTAATACGTAACGTGAGATACAACACCGCCAGGTCGATCGCCAACAGGAGCATCGTGTCGATCAGCCCGGCGCCGACCCGCGCGCCCAACGCCGGCGGTTGCATCAACGCCGCCACGGTTTCGGTGGCGGATCCCCGCGCTGCCGTGGGACGCGGGGCCTCGGCCGCCGGTTCCGGTTCCAGCTGCAGTTGCGTGTTCTTGATCGGGCGCGTGGTGCGCGGCCGGGTCCGTGGGACTTCGTTGGTGGCGCGCCGTACAGCTAGCGGCGGCCGCGCCGCCGGCGGAGGCACGATCGGCGCATCGTCGAAGGGCAAATCCGCCGACGGATCAGACGCAGGTTCAAACGAGGGTTCAGACGGAGCGCCGGAGTTCTCCTCTTCGCCGAAGAGCCGATCGAGGTCGAGCGCGTTGGCGTGGAGCTTGTCGGTTTGCCGCCTGATGACCGGCAAGTCGAAATCCGTGTCTGGCCCCTCCCGCTGATCGGCGGAATGCAACGCCAGGTCGGGGTCAGACGAGAACGGCGTCAGGGAGAAATCGTACTGACAGTTCCGGCAGCGGTCGGTGGTCTCGAACCCGAGGTAGCCGCACTTCGGGCACTTCATTCCTGTGGAGGTGACACCGGCGGCGCGCCGGCCGCCGAAGCGGAGGCCTCGGCGCTGGCGACCGCGAGAAGCTCGCGCTGAATCTCGGCGCGCAGACGTTCGGCGTCAGGGCGCAAGGAGTCGCCCACTGGCACACGATCGAGCGCGCGCAGGGCGTCTCGCAGCTTGCCGCCGGCGAACATCGCACGGGCGTGCGCCACGTAGGCCTCGGTCGGCGCCGGCACTGGCAACGGCGCCGGCGGCGGCGCCAGGATCGCCGGCGCGCCGGTGGTCGCTTGCGTGGGGAACCACTCGGAGAAGCCGTTCGGGGTGACGATGACAAAGGAGATGCCGGCCACGAGCACGATCGCGGCGGCGGTGGCAAGCCACAGGGCCAGCGTTCCGCGGTCACGGGGTTCGTTCTTTCCTTCCGCGGGCTTGTTGGGCCGACGGCGCGCAGAGGGAATCGCCGGCGCCGCAGTGCGCCCCACGTCGAGCCGGTCGATGCGCCCGAGCACGCCGAGCGCCACGTCGTGAGACGCGCCCTGGTCGAGCGCGTCGCTCAGCAGCTCGCGGGCACGGGCCACCTCACCTTTATCAAAGGCGTCGAGTCCCTGATGCACCAGGGCTTCGGAAATGCGCTGGCGTTCGGCCTGCGCGCTGCGCGCGCGATCGATATAGGCGCGCGCCCGATCGTGACTCCGATCGAGAAAGAGCACGCGGGTCCAGAGGTTGATGGCCTGTTCGAACTCACCGGCGAAGTAGTGATCGAGGCCAGTCACGAGCAGGTGCTCGATCCTCGCTTCGTCTGTGGGCTCCGGCTGCGCCTCGGAACGGCGCGGGCCCGACGGGTGCGGGTCGGCCATGTAAGTGTCGGTGATTATAGCACTTAGCGAGTGCGACAGGTGCAACGAGTGCGACAGGTGCATTAAGCTGAGGAGCCATGGCCGTCATTGAATGCGTTCCCAACGTCAGCGAAGGCCGCCGGCCGGAAGTGATCCATCGGCTGGCCGATGCCCTGAAAGCCGTCCCGGGTCTGCGCGTGCTTGATGTGCAGTCCGACGCGTCGCACAACCGTTCGGTGTTCACGCTCGCGGGCGACGCGGCCGCGCTGAAGGCCGGCATTCCGCGGCTCTTCGAAGGCGCGCTCGCCGCGATCGATCTGCGCACGCACAAGGGCGAGCATCCGCGCCTCGGCGCGGTGGACGTGGTGCCCTTCATTCCCATCGAAGGGGTCACGATGGACGCCTGCGTGCAGCTGGCCAAGGCCATCGCCGCCGACGTGGCCGCGCGCTTAGCGCTGCCGGTCTTCCTCTACGAAGACGCGTCAACTAATCCGGCGCGAAAGAATCTCGAGGACATCCGCCGCGGTGAGTTCGAGGGGCTGGCCGACAAGATGGCGCTGCCGGAGTGGGCGCCGGATTATGGGCCCGACCTGCCGCACCACAGCGGCGGCGCGACCGTGATCGGCGCGCGGATGCCGCTCATCGCCTACAACATCAACCTCGCGACCGATCGGCTCGACGTGGCGAAGAAGATCGCCGCGGCGGTCCGCATGAGCAGCGGCGGCCTGCGCTTCGTCAAGGCGATGGGGATTCCCCTCGACGACCGGAAGATCGTGCAGGTCTCGATGAACCTCACCAACTACGAGAAGACGCCGATTTTCCGGGTGTTCGAGATGGTGAAGAGCGAAGCGGCGCGCTACGGCGTGACCGTGATCGAGAGCGAGATCGTGGGGCTGGTGCCGGCGGCGGCGCTCACGCAGGCCGCGGAGTACTACCTGCAGCTCGCAGGGTTCACGTCCGGGCAGGTGCTCGAGAACAAGCTCAGGTCCCACCCCGCGGAGTGATACCAAAGGCGCGCAGTTTCTTGTAGAGATTCGACCGCTCGACGCCAAGCACTTCCGCGGTGCGCGACATGTTGCCCTGCTGCGCGGCGAGCGTCTGGAGGATGTACTCCTTCTCGAAGTGGTCGCGCGCCTCCGACAACGGCACCACCGGCCCCTGCGGCGCCGGCAGGTCGGCCGCGCCGTCGCGGCCCAGGAAGCCAAGGTCCTGCGCCGTGATGGTGTCGCCGCTGACGAAGATCAGCAGGCGCTCGATCACATTGCGGAGCTCACGCACGTTGCCGGGCCAGGCGTACTGCTGCAGCCGCGCCGCCGCCTCGGGCGCGAGGCGTTTGGGCCGCTTGCCATCCTCCGCCGCCAGCATGGCCATGAAGTGCTCGGCCAGCAGCGGGATGTCGTGCTGCCGCTCGCGCAATGACGGCACGAAGATCGGAATCACGTTGAGGCGGAAGTAGAGGTCCTCGCGGAACCGGCCGGCGCGGATCTCGCCTGGCAAGTCCTTGTTGGTGGCCGCCAGCACGCGCACGTCGACCCGGATGCGCTGCGTGCCGCCGACGCGCTCCATCACCTGCTCCTGCAGGACGCGCAGCACCTTCGCCTGCGTCTTCAGGCTCATGTCGGCGATCTCATCGAGAAAGATGGTGCCGCCGCTGGCCTGTTCGAAGCGGCCCGGCTTGTCGGCCACCGCCCCGGTGAAGGCGCCCCGCATGTGTCCGAACAACTCGGACTCGATCAGCTCTTCGGGAATGGCCGCGCAGTTCACCTCCACGAACGGCCCGTGCCTGCGTCGGCTGCTGTGATGAATGATGCGCGCGACGAGTTCCTTGCCGGTGCCGTTGTCGCCGAGGATCAGCACGCGGCCGTTGGTGGGCGCCGCCAGCGCCACCTGCGCGCGCAGGTGATTCATGGCCTGACTCTCGCCGACCATCACCGGGTGCGGCTGCTGGCGATCGACCTTGGCGCGCAGCACGCGATTCTCGGTCTCCAGATCGCGCTGGCGCAGGGCATTCCTCACCACCAGCACCGTCTTTTCCAGCGACAGCGGCTTCTCGATGAAATCGAACGCGCCCATCTTGATGGCGCGCACCGCCGATTCGATGTTGCCGTGGCCGGAAATGATCACGACCTGCGAATCGATCTGCCGCTCGCGCAGACGCTGCAGCGTGGTCAGGCCATCGAGGCCCGGCAGCCAGATGTCGAGCACGATGACGTCGAACGCCGCGCCGTTGGCCTTCTCGAGGCACTCTTCGCCGGAGCCGGCGGTGTCGACCTCGAAGCCCTCGTCCTGGAGCACGCCGGTGATCGACGAGCGGACGCCCGGTTCATCGTCGACGACAAGAATGGATGCCATCAGGCCGGTAACTCGATGATAAACCGCGTGCCGGTGGGCACGTTGTCGGTCACGTCGATGCTGCCGCCATGCTCGGCGACAATGCGCCGCACGATCGCCAGGCCGAGGCCGCTGCCGCGACCCTTGGTGGAGTAATACGGCAGGAACAGCTTGTCTCGCTCGGCCGGCGAAATGCCCGGACCGGTGTCGGCCACGACGATGCGCACCAGGCTGTTGGACACGTCGCGCGCGGTCTCGATCACGATCGTGCCCTGGCGGCCCATCGCCTCGATCGCGTTGTCGATCAGGTTGATGATGACCCGCTTCATCTGCTCGGGATCGACGCGCACCTGCGTGACCGCCGGGTCGTAGTGCTTCCGGAACTCGACCGCCGCGAACAGGCCGTCGTAGAGCGCCAGCGTGTCGTTCAGGAACGCATGCAACTCGGTGGGCACGGCGCGCGGCGCCGGCATGCGCGCGAACTGCGAGAACTCGTCGACGAGCCCCTTGAGCGACTCGACCTCGCCGATGATCGTCGAGGTGCATTCCTGGACGAGATCCTGCAGCGGCGGCGACACGTCGGACAGCTTGCGCTTCAGCCGTTCGGCCGACAGCTGGATCGGCGTCAGCGGATTCTTGATCTCGTGCGCGAGACGACGCGCCACTTCGCGCCACGCCGCCACCTTCTGCGCGCGAATCAGCGGTGTCACGTCGTCGACGACCAGCACCGTGCCGTCGAAGCTGCCGTCGGTGCCGGCCACGCGCGTGGCGGCGGCCACCACGTGGCGTTCGCGGCCGTCCTTGACCAGCGCCACTTCCTGCGCGAACGAATCCATCTTGGCGCGCGCGGCCTGGTCGAGCACCTCGTTGATCGGGGTGAGATCGGGACGCGCAAACACGTCGACGGCGGAACCGCCAACCGCGTCCTGGGTCACCTCGAGCAGCCGCATCGCCGACGGGTTCATCGTGCCGATGCGGCCGGCACGATCGATCGAGACCACGCCGGTGGCGATGCGCTCGAGAATGGCCTCGATGTAGCGGCGGCGGCCCTCGCCGTCCTCGTGCTTGCGCTCGAGATCGATGCCCGCCTTCTCCAGTCGCTTGCGCGTTTGCGACACTTCGTTGGCCATCGCGTTGAACGCTTCGACCATCGACCCGAACTCGTCGCTGCCTTCGTGCTCGATGCGGTGGTCGTAGTGCCCCGCGCCGATCTCCTTGGCCGCCTCCGACAGGAGCAACACCGGCCGCGTGATGCGCTTGGCCAGGTACAGCCCCATCCAGGTGGAGCCGACGAGAATCAGCAGCGTGACCATCACGAAGAACGAGACGTAGACACCGGCCAGCGGCTGCTTCAAGACCCGCAGCTGCGAGTAGTCCTCGAAGGCCTTCGACATGCTGCGGGCCTGGTCGGCAAACGCGCCCGACAGGTATTCGGTGGCCACCACCACGCCGGTGATCTGCCCTGCCGAATTCTTGATTGGCATGGCGACGTGAACCAGGTCGCCGCCGGCGGGCAGTGGATCGATGCGGCTCGGCGCGGCCTCGTCGCCGGAGGCGGCGCGCGCCGCCAGCGGATCCGCCGACGACCGCGACCATCCCTGCGGCAGCATCGGCGACGCGACGTCGACGACCGACACCACCTCGACGGGCTGGCCCGGGGCGCGAGTCACGCGGTAGACCTGGACCACGCCCACGCGCTGGCCGGTGACTTCCGGCGTCACGAGCGTCTGCACGCGCGTCACGTCGGCCGCCGCCAGATCGAACGTGGCCAGGGTCCGCGCAATGCGCGACGCTTGCTCCGAGACGAGGCGCTGCCGCTCCTGGTAGTAGTCGCCGGCGATGCTGTTGGCGCCGGCGAGGATCTCTTCCATCGGCGCGTTGAACCAGCGATCGACGGCCGTGAGCACCACGCGGCTGCCGACGATCATCACCAGCACCGACGGGATCACCGTCATGCCGAGGATCGCGAGCACGAGCTTGGCGCGGAAGCGGCCGAACGGCAGGCCGCGCCGGCTCTCCATCATCGAC